>DASWNX010000020.1 GCA_036399055.1 Jatrophihabitans sp. | reverse complement strand
GACAACCTCACCCTGGTCTGCGGCTATCACCATCGTGAGTTCGACCGCGCCGGCTGGAGCTGTCAGATGACCGACGGCCACCCCCAGTGGATCCCGCCCGCCTGGATCGACCCCACCCAAACACCCAGACGCAACCACCGCGTCAACAGGCACTAGCCAACTGAATTGTCCATGTGCCAACTGAATGTCCATGTGCTCGCGAACGCCAGCGACAGAACTCGACCCTAGACGCGGCTGGGCACGCGACTGCTGCCTGCGCTCGCGGCGCCCCGGCGGGGCATGGCATCGTCACCCGCACGTCGCACAGGTGAACCAACGTCGTACAGGTGAACCAACGTCGCACAGGTGAACCATGAGATAGTCGTCACAGCACGCCTGGGCCGGCAGATGCCCTGACGCCGTGAATCCGAGAGGCCCGCATGACATCTCGCTCCGCAGCAGGCGAGCCCAGTTCGGTGGAGTCCGCGGCCGCGCGAGGGCGGGCGGGGGATATACGCGACGAGGCCGCCGGCCGGCGCGACGAAGCGGCCGAGTTGCGCGATGGGGCTGGCAGCAGGCGGGACCAGGTCGGCAATGACCGGGACGACGGCGCGCAAAGCCGCGACGATGCTGGCGACGTCCGCGACGGCGCAGCGGACCGCCGAGATGAGGCTGCGCTACTGCGCGATGCCGCCGCAAACGAACGCGACCAGCATGCGGAGGAGCGCGACCGCACTGCGCTGCTCACTGAGTCGGCGGCGTCGGCCGTCCCCACGCTGACCCGGACCGGCGGTGCTCAAGCCAGGCTCCGGGCAGCCGTGGCGCGTCGCGACGCGGCCAGTGACCGCGGTCAGGCCGCGCTAGATCGCCAAGCCGGCGCAGCGGAGCGGACGCATGCGGAAAGGGATCGCGGCACCGCCCGTTCTGACCGTGGGAGCGGACAAGCCGAGCGTCACGAGGCCAGCGACGACCGCCACCACGCCTATGCCGACCGCAGCTGGGATGCTGCCGGACGCGGACACTCAGCCGACGATCGAGACACCGCGCGCGTCGATCGCGGTCAGGCCACTATCGACCTCACGCACGCTTCTCTGGACGGGCTCACCGGCGCCTACACACTCAGTGCTGGCCTGCTTGAACTGCAGCGGGAAGTCGATCGCTCGCGGCGCACCCACAGGCCGCTGACCCTGGTCTTCGTCGATGTTGACGGCCTGAAGGCGGTCAATGACGCCGACGGCCACATCGCTGGCGACCGCGTGCTCGTGCGCGTCGCGCGTGCCCTGAACGCTCGTCTCCGGCCCTACGACCTCGTGATCCGCTACGGCGGAGACGAGTTCCTCTGCGTGCTCGCCGGGACCACCCCAGGCGAGACCGCCCTGCGGCTCCAAGGGGTCAACGCCGCGTTGGCGGAGGAGGACGCGCCCGCCTCGGTCAGTCTCGGCGTTAGTGGCCTACGGTCCGATGACACGTTGAAGGAGCTGATCGAGCGGGCGGACCAAGACCTCTACCGACAGCGCCGGATAGCACGCCGGGCCTAGGCCAGGCAGTGCCCTGATGCGGTCTGCTCAGCGGGTGCGGGCCAAGCAAGCGGCGCCGCAGCCGCCGTCCGCGCCGCCCAAGCCGCAGACCAGCCCGGTCGTGCCGCAGGGGGCAGCGCTCGATCCGGCCGAGCCGCCTTCCGAATCGAGCGAGCCGCCTTCTGAACCGGCCGAGCCGCAGGCCCCGCCACTCGATCCGGCCGCGGCGGTGAGCACCGCGTCCAGTCGCTGCTCGGCCTCAGCGGCCTCGCTCAGCGCTGCCGAGCGTTGCAGACCCCACGCGACTCCGAGCAGCACCACGGCCAGCGCCGCGACGAGCAGGCCGGCCAGCTTCCAACCGGCGCCGTCCAGCGTGATCGTCAGGACCGCGGTGACCAGAAGCGCCACACCGAGGGGCGCCAGCGCCAGCGCCATCCGCCGCCGGCGGGTCGGCGGTATCGCATACAGCTCGTCGCTCACCGTTCGAGTATCCGTCATGCGCCACCCCGCCGGCGGGTGGCGCCGTACTTTGCCGCTGGCCCACCGAGAGCCTGCTGGCCCACCAAGAGCCTGCCGGCCCACCAAGAGCCCGCTGGCCCACCAAGAGCCCGCCGACTCACCGAGAGCCAAGCCGACCAGCCCGCCGACCAGCCAAGCTGACCAGCCCGGCATCCGTCCTGCCGGGCGCCGACGCTCGGCCGGTAGCCTCTTGTCCGTGCGTATCGCGAGATTTGTTCATACCGGCGGAATCGCTTGGGGAGTGGTCGAGGCTCCGGCCGCGGCCGGCCCCAACCCACCCTTCGAGTCCCTCACCGTCGCGGTCATCAAGGACCACCCGATGGGCCCGATCGAGTTCACCGGAGAGCGGTACGCGATCGGCGACGTCCGGCTGCTGGCGCCGATCCTGCCGAGCAAGGTGATCGCGGTCGGACGTAACTACGCCGCGCACGCCGCGGAACTGGGCAGCGACGTCCCCGAACGACCTTTGATCTTCCTCAAGCCGTCCACCTCGGTGATCGGCACCCACGACGTGATCCGGCTGCCGGTCGACTCCGACCAGGTCGAGCACGAAGCCGAGCTCGCCCTGGTGATCGGCCGGGTGACCAAGGACGTGCCGCGCGAGCAGGCTCTGGGCGCGGTCTTCGGTTACACCTGCGCCAACGACGTCACCGCCCGCGACCAGCAACGAGCAGACGTCCAGTTCACCCGGGCCAAGGGCTACGACTCCTTCTGCCCGATCGGGCCCTGGATCGACACCAGCTTCGACCCCAGCGCCGCACGGGTCCGGGCACTGGTCAACGGCCAGACCAAGCAGGACGGCAACACCAGCGACATGATCTTCGACGTCGCCACGATCGTCTCGTTCATGTCCCACGTGATGACGTTGGTCCCCGGTGACGTGATTCTGACCGGCACCCCGGCGGGGGTGAGCAGGATCACCGACGGCGACACGGTGACCATCGCCATCGACGGACTCGGCGAGCTCGTCAACCCGGTCCGCGCCCGGTGAGCCCGGCCACCGGCTCCGGCATCCGCGTCCGGTTCTGCCCCTCGCCGACCGGCGTCCCGCACGTCGGCCTGATCCGAACCTGCCTGTTCAACTGGGCATTCGCCCGCCACCACGGCGGAAGCTTCGTGTTCCGCATCGAGGACACCGACGCCGCGCGGGACACTCAGGAGTCCTACGAGATGCTGCTGGACACCCTGCGGTGGTTCGGCATGACCTGGGACGAGGGCCCCGAGGTGGGCGGTCCGCACGGGCCTTACCGGCAGAGCGAGCGGGGTGGGATCTACCGCGACGTGGTCGGCCGGCTACTGGCCGCCGGGCACCTGTACGAGTCCTACACCACCCCCGAAGAGACCGAGGCCCGGCACCGGGCGGCCGGCCGTGACCCGAAGCTCGGCTATGACAATTTCGACCGCGAGCTCACCGAGGAGCAACGGGCCGCCTTCCGGGCCGAGGGCAGGCAGCCGGTGCTGCGGCTCCGGATGCCGGACGGCGAGCTGGCCTGGAACGACCTGGTCCGCGGCGAGATCCGCTTTCTGGCAAGCACCGTGCCGGACTTCGTGGTGGTCCGGGCCAACGGCGAGCCGCTGTACACGCTGGTCAATCCGGTGGATGACGCGATGATGCGCATCACCCACGTGATCCGCGGCGAGGACCTGCTGCCCTCGACGCCCCGGCAGATCGCGCTGTACCGCGCGTTGATCGACATCGGGGTCACCGACTTCACCCCGGAGTTCGGCCACCTGCCCTATGTGATGGGCGAGGGCAACAAGAAGCTGTCCAAGCGCGATCCGCAGGCGTCGCTGTACCGCTACCGCGACGAGGGCTACCTGCCCGAAGGGCTCATCAACTACCTGGCGTTGCTCGGGTGGTCGATCGCTGAGGATCGCGACATCTTCTCCCCGGACGAGCTCGTCGCGGCCTTCGACGGCAGCAAGGTCTCGACCAACCCCGCGCGCTTTGATCCGAAGAAGTGCCTGGCGATCAACGCCACCCACGTCCGGTTGCTCACCCCTGAGGACTTCGCGCGGCGCTTGCAGGCTTTCCTGACCCGAGCCGGGCTGATCGGCGAGCGGCCGAGCCAGGCCCAGCTCGACCTCATCACAGGCGCGGCGCCGCTGGTGCAGGAACGGGTGCAGACCCTCGGCGAGGGCGCGGACATGCTGCGCTTCCTGTTCGTCACAGACCAGGACTTCACTCGGGATGAGGCGGCGGCTGCCAAGCAGTTGGGGGAGCAGGGGCAGGCGGTGCTGGCGGCCTCGATCCCGGCGCTGGAACAGCTGCCCGACTGGACCACCGCCGCCATCGAGGAGGCGCTGCGGGTGGAGTTGCTGGAGCGGTTGGAACTCAAACCGCGCAGCGCCTTCGGGCCGCTGCGCGTCGCGGTGACCGGCCGGCAGGTGTCGCCGCCGCTGTTCGAGTCCATGGAACTGCTCGGTCGCGACACCACCCTGGCCCGGATGCGCAGCGCTCAGAGCTAGCCGGCCGCAGGCGTCGAAGCCGCTGTGCGACAGGCCGACCCAGGCCCGATTTCAGAGCGAGCCCGCCGTCGGGTAGAGTTCCGTCTCGGCCCGCTCGGCGACTCGAACGGGTAGTAGTGGGGTATGGGGTAATTGGCAGCCCAACTGATTCTGGTTCAGTTAGTCTAGGTTCGAGTCCTGGTACCCCAGCGCAGAAGCTGGAAAGAACGGTTTTTGCAGCAGGCAGTTCAGTGGTTAGCGTGTTCTACCTAGGGCCCCGTCGTCTAGCGGCCTAGGACGCCGCCCTCTCACGGCGGTAGCGTGGGTTCGAATCCCATCGGGGCTACCCGCACAAGGGCCTCCAGACTAGATCTGGAGGCTCTTTCGCGTTTGGACACCAGAAGTTGTGGCTGCAGCCTTCAAGTGCCCGACAACCCCGCCGATAGGCAAAGAACCCGGGCATGAAGTCTCGGAAGACGCCGTTGCTGTGGAGATGCCGATGCCCCGCCCTGCTGTGTTCCGCCTGTTCGCCAAACCCGTCCGGCTGGCAGCCACGCTGCTCCTGACGTTCACGCTGAGCGGCGGTGTGCTGGTTGCGACCGCTCCGGCCGGCTCGGCCGCGGTGCCGAGCCTGAAAGCGCCGGCCGGGCTGCTGAGCCCGATCGAGCCGCTGGCCCCCTACGTCGAGCAGGTCGCCTGCCAGCCCGTCTGGCGGCCGGGAACCCTGGCCCTGGGCCGGCTGCTGGTCAAGACCTACCCCAACACCAGCTTCGGCAACCCCCGCGACTGCACCGCTGACACCAGCGAGCACTACGACTCGCGTGGCCTGGACTGGATGAACTCGGTTCGCGACAAGACCCAGGCCGCGCAGGCCAGTTCCGTGATCACCTTCTTGCTCAGCACCGACCGCTGGGGCAACAAGTTCGCCAACGCCCGCCGGATGGGCATCATGTACATCATCTGGAACAACAAGATCTGGAGCACCTGGAGCGGCGGCAAGTGGGAGCCGTACCACAACTGCGCCAGCACCCCGTCGCCGGCGCTGGACAGCTCCTGCCACCGCAACCACGTGCACTTCTCGCTGTCCTGGAACGGCGCCATCGGCCGGACGTCCTTCTGGAGCCGGCACGTCTTCGCCGCCACTGACTACGGGCCCTGCCGGCCCCGGGACCTGAACTGGTCCGGCAACTACGGCACCCACAACCCCAACCGGTGCCCCCGCTACGCCCAGGTCCTCGCCCCGGCGCGCTCCTCGGTGGCCATGCAGGGCCTGGTCACGTTCTCCGGCGCCACGACGTTCCCCGGCATGCGCGGCGGGCCGATCTCGGCCGTCCAGCGCGCCTTCAACAAGCCGGTCACCGGCAACTACGACCTTGCCACGGTGGGCGCGGTCAACCGGTTCAAGGTCCGGCACGGCCTGCCTGCCAACGGAGTCATCGACGCCCGCACCTGGCGCGCCCTGTTGGCCTTCTACAAGCCCAAGGTCTAGCCGAATGACTGCGGGTCGGCCGGGGCGCGGGCGCCGCGCTCCGGGGCTAGCGTGAGGTACCGGCCACGTCGGTGGATCAGCGGCGGCTGCTCGTCCCCGAACTCGGTGTGCGCCACCTCCAGCTGCACCAGCAGGCCCCAGCCGAGCTGAACCGGCGGCCGGTCGCTGAGCCGGCAACCGGCCCAGCCGCCGGCGCCCTGCAGCGCCGGGCCCCAGTCGGTCTGGGTCCACTCCGCCAGTCGGAACGGCCCTCCGGGCGCGGGCGCGACGTAGCCGAAGGCGTCGGCCAGTCGCTGATGCTGCCAGCTGAGCAGCGTGACCACCGCGACGCCGGTGCCCCGCAAGCCGTCCCACAGCTCCGACAGCGGGTCCAGCACACCGGCGACGTAACCCGGCTCGCCGTCGGCCACCAGCAGCGAGGACACCGTCAGACCGGAGCGGTCCTCACCCGAGCCTGCGGTCCACAGCGTCACCGGCGACGGCAACCGGCCGCGGAGCCGCCGGATCGGGCTGCGTTCAGCCTCCGGCGGCAGGAACGGGTGTTCGCTGGAGATGCTCATGGCCTCAGTCTGGCGCCGCCTTCTCAGCGACTGGGTACAAGCCGGTCATTCGCCAGTGGCAGAGTTGGGCTCGGTCCCTAGCGGACCGAGTCAGCTTCCAGAGGAGGGCGGTGATGAGCATGCGGGTAGGGCTGGTCGGCAACGGTCACTGGGCACGGGTCACCCATGCGGCCGGTCTGAGAAGCGAACCGTCCGTCGAGCTCAGTGGGATCTGGGGCCGTGACAGCGCCAAGACGGCGGCGCTGGCCGCCGAGCTGGGCGTCCCCGGCTACGAACGGGTCGACCAGCTGTTCGCCGACGTGGACGCGGTCGCCTTCTCGGTGCCGCCCCAGGTGCAGGCCGAGTTGGCGCTGCGGGCCGCCCGGGCGGGCAAGCATCTGCTGCTGGAGAAGCCGATCGCCGTGTCGGTGGCTGAGGCCGACCGGTTGGCCGAGGCGGTGGCCGAGGCCGGCGTCGCCTCGGTGGTGTTCTTCACCGCTCGCTTCGACGCCGGCCAGCGGCAGTGGCTGGATCAGGTCGCGCAGCGCTCGGATTGGGACGGCGCGGCCGGGCTCTGGCTCGGCTCGGCCTTCGCGGCCGGCAGCCCCTTCGACACCCCCTGGCGCCACGACAAGGGCGGCCTGTGGGACGTGGGCCCGCATGCCCTGGCGATGCTGACCGGCGCGCTGGGCCCGATCGTCGAGATCACGGCCCGGCCCGGCCGGCGCGACCTGGTGCACCTGATCCTGCGGCACGAGTCGGGGGTGAGCAGCAGCTACGCGGTCAGCATCGACACCCCGGAGGCGGCTTCGGAGGTGAGCCTGGAGGTGTGGGGCGCGGCCGGGCGCTCGATGATGCCGGGTTCCTCAGGCGATGCCAGTCAGGCGCTGGCGACGGCGGCACGTGAGCTGGCGGCCGCGGCCCGGCAGCCGGCGCCCAGCCACCCCTGCGACGTGCGGTTGGGCCGTTCGGTGGTGCGATTGCTCGCCGACGCCGAAGGTCAGCTCGCGCGGCGTCCGCGGTGAGATTGATCTTGCTGGGGGCCCCCGGCTCGGGCAAGGGCACCCAAGGCCAGCGGTTGGCCGCCCGTCTCGGCGTGCCGCACATCGCCTCCGGGGACTTGCTGCGTGCCGAGGTCCGCGACCGGACCGAGCTCGGCCGATTGGTCGCCGGTTATCTCGACTCCGGTCAGCTGGTGCCTGATGAGCTGACCTTCAAGCTGGTGGTGCCGGTGGTGCTGGCCGCGGCCAGGGCCGGCGGTTACGTCCTGGACGGCTTTCCCCGGTCGGTGGCGCAGGCTGTCCAAGCTGAGGAGGTGGCCGCCGAGTCCGGCGCCGGCCCCGAGCGAGTGATCTTTCTGGCCGTCCCCGAGGCCGTGCTTGTCAAGCGCTTGTCTGAGCGGGCGGCCACGTCCGGGCGCAGCGACGACACGCCTAAGGTGATCACCGACCGGCTGCGAGTGTTCGAGGCCGAGACCAGGCCGCTGGTCGAGCACTACCGGACCCGCGGCCTGCTCCGCGAGGTGGCCGCTGACCGGTCGACGGACGAGGTCGCCGAAGCGATTTCCGCAGTTCTTTGACGACTACCTAACGTTTGAATATTCACCGTCAACACCAGCAAATAGGAATGGTGTTCGACATTGTTATCCCACATCAGGCCGTCACCGGTTAGAGTACCTAGATCGGCTATACAGCCAGCCGTGAACGATTCCCGTTCAAAGCAGGTCGACGTCGCTTGCGGGGCACGCTGAGCCAGTCTGGCTCCAGGGCTGGTGCCGCAGTTGACGCTTACCTCTGGTTGATCTCCGAGGTCCGTATGACCACACTGCCGGATACCCGACTCTCGCCGGACGGCGAGCCTGACTATCACGACCGGTCCTTTGCCGACATAGTGGAGCGGTTGTTCCGCGAATTCGAGGATCGGCTCTCCCTCACCGCCATCGTCGAGGTGGTACGAGAATCCCGCCAGCACCTGCGGGGCTCACCGGTCGGCGCGCTTCCAGAGCTCACCGAACGGCTCGCCCACGAACGGCTCGAACGGCTCGTCCAGGCTTGCGCGGACAGGGCCTCGGCGCCCCAAGTCACCGTGCTGTCGTGAAGCCCTAGACCCGGCCGGGCGGCTGCTCCCACCTGAGCCTTCGTCCTGGCTGTGGCAAGATCCGGTGATGCCCTTGGGGCATCCCGTCGATGATAAGGAGTACTCATGAGTGCACTGGACAAGGCAAAGAACAAGGCCGAAGAGGTCGGCGGCATGGCCAAGGAGCGGGCAGGCGAAGCGACTGGCGATGACGACATGAGGGCCGAAGGCCAGGTCGACCAGACCAAGGGCAACCTCAAGCAGGCCGGCGAAAAGGTCAAGGACGCGTTCAAGGACTGACAGCGCTTGTCCCCGCCGGAGCGTTGCCGGCGGGGACTTGGCGTACCTAGCGCCTCAGCACTGCCGTATTCGCACCGCTTTATCCGCACCGCCTACCCGCCGCCGAGGGTCGTTCCACCTCAGCTCATCTCTATCCCACGAAGGAGCGTCTCATGCTCGGTTTGATCATCTCCCTTATTGTCATCGGTCTCATCGCGGGCGCGCTCGCTCGGCTGCTGGTTCCCGGCAAGCAGGACATCGGCATCGCCGGGACGATCCTGCTCGGCATAGTCGGGTCCTTCATCGGTGGCTTTCTCGGCTACCTGATCTTCCACAAGGACGGCAGCGAGGGCTTCTTCCAGCCCTCGGGCATCATCGGCTCGGTCATCGGCTCGGTCATCGCGCTGCTGATCTGGATGCGGGTCGGAAATCGCTCGGCCGTTCGCCGCTGAACCAGCCGCGATCCGGGCGCCGATCTGTCAGAACCGGTAGCCCGCCTCTGGCCCGAAGGGGGCAGCCGCATCGCGGTTGCCCCCTTTGGCTTTTCCAGCTGACCAGGTGTCAGGGCGTTGATGGGTCCAGGCGCGGGTCCTGCAGGCGCTGGGCGGCGACTGCGAGGATGGGAGCGAAGCGCTGGCCGGGTGAGCGGCCCAGTCGCTCGATGGGTCCAGAGATGGAGATCGCAGCGATCACCCGGCGACCTCGGCCGAAAATCGGCGCTGACACCGAAGCGACGCCCGCCTCTCGCTGGCCGATCGACTGGGCCCATCCCCGCCGACGAACCTCGGCCAGGGAACGCTCGGTGAACTGGGCGGTGCGCAGCAGCGCCGCGATCGTCTCGGTTGGCTCCCAAGCGCACAGCACCTGCGCGCCGGAGCCTGCGGTCAGTGGCAGCCGGGCGCCCAGCGGCACTGTGGTGCGCAGGCCGGTGGCCCGCTCGGCGGCTGCCACGCAGACCCGTTCGAGCCCGTCGCGGCGGTAGAGCTGGGCGCTCTCACCCGCGGTGTCGCGAACCCAGGCCAGCACCTCGCTCGCCCGCTCGAGCAGCGGATCGGCTGCGGCTGCGGCCAGTTCGGCCAACCGCGGACCGGCTGTGAACCGTCCGTCGGCATCGCGGGCCAGCAGCCGGTGCACCTCGAGTGCGACAGCCAGCCGGTGCGCGGTCGCTCTGGGAATCGTCGTCCGTTCGACCAGCTCGGCCAGCGCCGCTGGCTCGGTCGCGGCGGCGGCAAGAATGGCCACTGCCTTGTCCAGTACGCCAATGCCACTATGCTGTCCCATAGAACGATACTATATTCTCACTCTATGAGATCCAAACCGACCCGGCACAGCCGCGCGGGGCGTGGAGAGGACAGCAATGGGCAAGACGTTGGCGGAGAAACTGTGGCAAAGCCATCTGGTGCGCGGCGCGGCCGGTGAGCCAGATTCGCTCTACATCGACATGCATCTCATCCACGAGGTCACCAGCCCCCAGGCCTTCGACGGCCTGCGACTGGCCGGACGCCCGGTACGCCGGCCCGAGCTGACGCTGGCGACCGAGGATCACAACGTGCCCACCACCGACCTTCTCGCCCCGATCGCTGACCCCGTCAGCCGGATCCAGATCGAGACCTTGCGCCGCAACTGCGCCGAATTCGGCCTCACCCTGTATCCGATGGGGCATCACGAGCAGGGCATCGTGCACGTGATCGGCCCGCAACTCGGGATCACCCAACCCGGCATGACCATCGTGTGCGGTGACTCGCACACCTCGACTCATGGCGCGTTCGGCGCGCTGGCCTTCGGCATCGGGACCAGTCAGGTGGAGCACGTGCTGGCCACCCAGACGCTGCCGTTGGATCGTCCCAAGACCATGGCGGTGACGGTCGAAGGAGAGCTCGCGCCCGGAGTCACCGCGAAGGACGTCATCCTGGCCGTGATAGCCCAGACCGGGACTGGCGGCGGCCAAGGGCACATGGTGGAGTACCGCGGCGAGGTCTTTCGGCAGATGAGCATGGAAGGCCGGATGACCGTGTGCAACATGAGCGTCGAGTGGGGCGCCCGGGCAGGTCTGATCGCTCCGGATGAGGTCACCTTCGCCTACCTGCGAGGCCGCCCGCACGCGCCTGCCGGCGCCGAGTGGGACGCCGCGGTGGCGTACTGGAGGACTCTGGTCACCGACCACGACGCCGAGTTCGACGGCGAGGTGCGCCTGGACGCCGCCGATATCAGCCCGTTCGTCACGTGGGGGACCAACCCCGGCCAGGGAGCTCCGCTGTCAGCCAACGTGCCTGACCCGGCTGATCACACCGAGGAGTCCGATCGGGAGTCGGCGAAGAAGGCCCTCTCCTACATGGGATTGACGGCCGGCACCCCACTGCGTGAGATCAAGGTCGACACGGTGTTCCTCGGCTCGTGCACCAACGGACGGATCGAGGACCTGCGAGCCGCCGCGGCCGTCCTGCGTGGTCGCAAGGTAGCTGACGGGGTCCGGATGCTGGTGGTCCCGGGCTCCATGCGGGTGCGCGAGCAGGCCGAGCACGAGGGTCTGGACGCGGTGTTCATCGCGGCTGGAGCGCAGTGGCGCCAGGCGGGTTGCTCGATGTGCTTGGGGATGAATCCCGATCAGCTCGGCCCCGGCGAGCGCAGCGCCTCGACCTCGAACCGGAACTTCGAAGGGCGGCAGGGCAAGGGCGGGCGCACCCATCTGGTGTCACCGCTGGTCGCCGCGGCCACTGCTGTCACCGGGCGCCTGGCCAGCCCGGCCGATCTGTGAGGCAGGACTGACATGGACAGGTTCACCGTGCACACCGGACGGGCCGTGCCGTTGCGGCGGAGCAATGTAGACACCGATCAGATCATCCCGGCCGCCCATCTCAAGCGGGTCACCAGGACCGGCTTCCAAGACGCGCTCTTTCAGGCCTGGCGCGCCGATGAGCCGGACTTCGTCTTGAACCAACAACGCTATGCGGGTGCGTCGGTGTTGGTCGCCGGCCCTGACTTCGGCACCGGGTCATCGCGTGAGCACGCCGTCTGGGCGCTGTGGGACTACGGCTTCCGGGTGGTGATCTCATCGCGTTTCGCCGACATCTTCCGGGGCAATTCACTCAAGGCCGGACTGCTGAGCGTGGTGCTGCCGGAGAAGGTCGTCCAACGCCTGCTCGATGACATCTGCGCCGACCCCCGGATCGAGGTCACCGTCGACCTGCTGGAGCGACAGGTGCGCTGGCCTGGTGAGAGGCACGGATTCGCCCTCGATGACCACACCCGCTGGCGGCTGCTGGAAGGCTTGGACGACATCGCGTTGACGCTGCGCGACACCGCGGCCATCGACCGCTATGAGCAAGGTCGTAAGCCATGGTTGCCGGTGGCGCGACAGAGCTGAGTCAGGATTGGTCACGGCGGCCCGACGAGGAGGTCCGCCAGTCGAGTTTGGCCTTGCAATCCCTGCCTTATCGACGACGTCGATCAGCATGGCCGCTCGGGTCGGACCGGCTGCTGCCGGGCTGCTGGCGCCTCGTGCGGCGGGATCGCGCTGGTCATACACATCGGGCTCTAGCCGGTCAAAACGGCCGGTCGCGCGGGAGACCGGCCTCGATGCGCGGTGAGATAGTGCTTGCGACACAAGCCGATTGCGTTGTTTCTGCGGCGAGCACGCTTTACCGTTCGTTCGTGGAGGTTGGCCACGGTGGCCGACCGGCGTCCTGGGAGGACACGTGAACAAGGCTCAGTTCATTGAGGCGCTGGCGACTCGTCTCGGCTCCGACAAGAAGGCAGCCGGCACCGCACTCGACGCCGTGCTCGATGAGATCTACACCGTCGTGGTCAAAGGTGAGAAGCTGGCGCTGACCGGCTTCGGATCGTTCGAGAAGCGCGACCGTGGGGCTCGGGTCGCGCGCAACCCCGCCACCGGCGCCAGCGTCCGGGTCAAGAAGACCTCGGTTCCCGCCTTCCGGGCAGGCGCTGAGTTCAAGGCTGTGATCAGTGGCGCGAAGAAGTTGCCCAAGCCGCCGGCCAAGAAGGCGGCCGCTGCCGCCAAGGCCGCTCCTGCCAGGCGAAGCGCCGCGGCGTCGACGGGTAGTTCTGCCAGCAACGGCGCTGCCGCCACCAAGGCTGCCGCGAGCAAGGCTGCCCCGAGCAAGACTGCCGCGAGCAAGGCTGCCGCAACCAAGTCGACTGCTGCGAGCAAGGCCGCCGCATCCAAGTCGACTGCTGCCACCTCGACCCCCGCGCGGCCGGCCAGCAAGGCGGCCGCTAGCAAGGCCCCCGCGAGCAAGGCCCCCGCGAGCAAGGCGGCAGCGAGCAAGGCGACGGCCAGCAAGGCGACGGCCAGCAAGGCGACGGCGAGCAAGGCGACGGCGAGCAAGGCGACGGCCAGCAAGGCGCCCACGAAGCGGGCAGCTGCCAAGTCGACCGGGTCCGCCGCCACCAAGTCCACGCCGGCAAGCAAGGCGACAGCGAGCAAGGCGACGGCCAGCAAGGCAACGAAATCCGCTGCTGGCGAGCCGGCCAAGAAGGCGACCAGGCGAGCCCCCGCCAAGCGCTCCGGCTGATCTCTCAAGGGCCGCTGTCCCGCGGTGCGCGCTTTTAGGAATCGGGTGCTGAGACTCAGCCGCTGAGCTGCGGGTAGTAGTCGGCTGCGATCACACCTCGCTCAGCGACAGACAGCGCCCACAGCGACCCCTTGCGGGCTGGATACGGCCCGCCGGGCGGCGCCCCGAGCTGCTCCAGCAGCGCCGGAATCGTCTCTCCCTGGCTGCAGATCACCGTCGTGCCTGGCTGTTGCGACAAGTGCCGGACCTCTGCCAGGCCGGCGTCCGGGTCATCGGCGTAGGCCTCATCCGAGAGCGCGGGCACGCTGAGCACACGTAGGCCCAGGTGATCGGCCAGCGGCTGGAGGCTCTGCTCGCAGCGCACCCGGTCGGCAGCCAGCACCCGGCGCGGATTGAACGCCGCCAGCACCGGCACCGCCTCGCGGGCCTGCCGGCGTCCGGCTTTGTCCAGCGGCCGTAACCGGTCATCACCGCAGAACTGCGACCGCTTACCCGCCCTGGCGTGCCGGAGCAGCAACAGCGTCCTGGTGGCGCTGGGCAGCCGGGCGAAATCAGCCAGCACACCGCGGTCCACCGGATAGCTCAACTGCTGGGTCGCCTCGGCCACCGTGGCCCAGCGCAGCTGATCTACCTCGTCACCGGCGACGTGCTCGCCGCCGCGGTAGCGCATCGCCCAATAGGACACCCGCTTGACCGCGTCCGCGCCGAACCGGTACTCCGCCGATGACAGCCGCCGGCCGACCTCGACCTGGGCGCCGGTCTCCTCCTGCACCTCACGCGTGGCCGCGATCAGCGGATGCTCACCAGGGTGGAGCTTGCCTTTGGGCAGCGTCCAATCCTCATAGCGCGGTCGATGCACCACCGCCACCAGCACCTGGTCAGCGTCTTGGCGCCACAGCACTCCGCCCGCGGCGGGAGTGGCTCGGTCTCCAGCCGCGTCGCTCACGTGCCCCGCGCGGCCAGCCGCGTGAGCAACACCTGCTGGTAGTCCACCGACTCGCCTGCGCCCCGGCGCACCCACTGATCGTCGGCCTGCAATTCCCAGGCGGTGGTGTGGGGATCGAAAGCCAGGTCCAGCGTGGCGCGCAACTGATCGGCGTTGGCGCCGGTGACCTGGGTGAGCACCTCCACCCGCCGGTCGAGGTTGCGGTGCATCAGGTCCGCCGAACCGATCCAGTACTCGGGCACGCCGTCATTGGCCACGTAGAAG
The DNA here is from genome assembly GCA_036399055.1 of Jatrophihabitans sp. Taxonomy (NCBI): domain Bacteria; kingdom Bacillati; phylum Actinomycetota; class Actinomycetes; order Jatrophihabitantales; family Jatrophihabitantaceae; genus Jatrophihabitans; species Jatrophihabitans sp. Next base: position 104,268 of record DASWNX010000020.1, on the reverse strand, counting down.
ATCCTGGAGTGCTCCAAGAAACGGCCGAGGATCGAGCGGACCGTGATGTTCTCGCTCAGCCCCGGCACGCCGGCCTTGATGGTGCAGAAGGTCCGCACCATCAATTCGACCTTCACCCCGGCTGCCGATGCCCGGTACAGCGCGTCGATCAACGTCTCGTCCACCAGGTGATTGCACTTGATCTGGATGTGCGCGCCCCTGCCGGCCTTGGCGTGGGCGATCTCCCGCTCGATCCGGGTCAACAGGCCCGGCCGCAAACCCTGCGGAGCGACCAGCAAGGTGCGGTACTCGGTCTGGCGGGAGTAGCCGGTCAGCACGTTGAACAGGTCCGTCAGGTCGGCGCAGATCCTCTCATCGGCGGTGAACAGCCCCAGATCCTCATACAGCCGCGCGGTCTTGGGGTGGTAGTTGCCGGTGCCGATATGGGCGTAGCGGCGCAGCGAGCTGCCTTCCTGGCGCACCACCAGCGAGGTCTTGCAGTGCGTCTTGAGCCCGACCAACCCGTAGACGACGTGGCAGCCGGCGCGCTCCAGCGCCCTGGCCCACTTGATGTTGGCCTGCTCGTCGAAGCGCGCCTTGATCTCGACGAGGGCCATCACCTGCTTGCCGGCCTGGGCGGCGTCGATCAGCGCGTCCACGATCGGCGAGTCCCCGGAGGTCCGGTACAGCGTCTGCTTGATGGCCAGGACGTTCGGGTCTGCCGCCGCCTGCTCGATGAAGCGCTGGACGCTGGTGGCGAAGGACTCGTAGGGATGGTGGACCAGCACGTCGCCGTCGCGCAGGGTGGCGAACACCGACTTCGGCATCTCACCGTCGACGAAACGCGGGTGGGTGGCCGGCACGAACGGCTTTTCCTTCAACGCCGGGCGGTCGACGTCATAGACCTGCCAGAGCGCGGTGAGATCGAGCAGGCCCGGCACCCGCATCACCTCTTCGGGCTGGACGTCGATCTCGCTGGTCAGCAGGTCGAGCACTTCGTCAGCGATGTTCTCGGCCACCTCGAGCCGGACCGCGGGCCCGAACCGGCGCCGGACGAGCTCGCGCTCCAGAGCCTGCAGCAGATCCTCGTCGCGGTCCTCCTCCACCTCGAAGTCGGTGTTCCGGGTGACCCGGAAGAGATGGTGCTGGACGATCTGCATACCCGGGAACAGCGCGGAAAGGTGCGCCGCGATCAACTCCTCCAGGGGCAGGAAGCCGGCCTCTTCGGCAGTCTTTCGGACCGTCACGAACCGGGCCACGTTGTTGGGCACCTTCACCCGGGCGAACTTGTCCAGCTCCGAGCCGGGCTCGCGCACCAGCACCGCCAGGTTGAGCGAGAGCCCGGAGATGTAGGGGAAGGGGTGCGCCGGGTCGACCGCCAGCGGGGTGAGCACCGGAAAGATCTTGGAGTGGAAGTACTCGGTCAGCTCCCGCTGCTGATCGGCGTCCAGCTGCCCCCAGCTCAGGATCCGGATTCCCTCGGCGGCCAGCGCCGGCTCGATGTCGGAGTCGAAGCAGCGGGCATGCCGGGCCACCAGCTCGCGGCTGCGCTCACCGATCAGGACCAGCGTCTCGCGGGTGGTGAGCCCGTCGGGGGCACCCACCCCCAAACCCATCTCCTGGCGCCGTTTCAGCCCCGCCACCCGCACCATGTAGAACTCGTCGAGATTGCTGGCGAAGATCGAGAGGAACTTCATCCGCTCAAGCAGCGGCTGCCGCCGGTCCTCGGCCAGCGCCAGCACCCGGGCGTTGAAGTTCAGCCAGGACATCTCACGGTTGAAGAACCGGCCCTCGGGCAGCCCAGCCTCGTCCTCGGCTGCGTGCAGGGTGGCAGCGGCGTCGGCCGGGGATTGCGCGGAGGCGAGTGTTTCGGTCATGAAGCCATTCTGCCCGCCCGAACCCGATCAGCCGACCGATCAGCCGCCTGGCCCTCGGCCGCGGCTCACGCCGGACGGCTCACACCAAGCCGGGCCGTCAGCTGCGAGGTCAGCGTCCCGACGCCCAGGTCCAGGCAGCGGCGCAGGTCCGCGGCCGAGTCCACGTCGCAGCGCAGGCTGGCCGCGGCGTCGAGCTCGCAGGCGCCGGAGGCCAGGTGCCGCCGCGCCGAGTCCGGGCCGAACAGCGGCGCCAGCGCCGACCCCGGGCCGGCGGTCAGCAGGGTGGTCCCGCTGCCGTCGGCGTCGCGGACGAAGCCGCGCCCGAGGACCGGCGCCCCGCGCAGCACCGCCAGCAGGTCGGCCGCTCGCAACGCCGGCAGGTCACCGACCATCGCCACCACGCCGTCGTCGGGAAACCGCCGGGCCAGCTGAGCGGCCGCGGCTTCGAGTGCCGGATTGAGGCCGCCGCCGGCGTCGGCGAGGATCTCGACCTCAGCCGGCAGGTCCATCGGCGGCTGCCCGCGAACCCCTCCGCGGACGTGCCCGGAGACGTGCCCGGAGACGTGCCCGGAGACTACGAACACCCCGCCCACCAGGGGATGGGCCCGCAACGCGAGCACCGCGTCCAAGGTGTCGAGTTGGATCGCGCGGACCAGTTCGGCGTGCTGGGCGTCCTCGGCGGTGGCGGCGCGCAGCCGGGTCTTGGCCGGCGCTCCGTGCTTGATCGGAACGAGAACTCGCCATTGCACTCTCCAGATGCTGCCACTAGCGCGCGGCGATGGCAGACTCGCACCCACCGGCGCGGCTTGCCCGGGCATGAGCTAACAGCAAGCAGGTGGAAGGAAACTCGGTGGTGCGACGGCACGCGGAGACGGTGGGACCGTACATGCGGTTCGCCGTGCTCCTGGTGTACCCGATGGTCAGTCTGCTGTTCCGTCGGCGCTGGGCCGGCCTGGACCGGATTCCGGCGACCGGGCCTGCCATCGTGGCGGTCAACCACATCTCCTATGCCGACCCGCTGATCTTCGCCCGGTTCATCTGGGACGCCGGCCGGGTGCCGCGTTACCTGGCCAAGGAGAGCCTGTTCAGGCTGCCGTTCTTCCTGGGCCGGATCGTCACCGGCGCCGGTCAGATCCCGGTGCACCGGGAGACCGCTGACGCGGCGCAGGCGCTGCAGGGCGCCGTCGCGGCGCTGGGGCGCGGCGAAGTCGTGCTGATCTACCCGGAGGGCACCGTGACCAGAGATCCCGACTTCTGGCCGATGCAGGCCAAGACCGGGGTGGCCCGGCTGGCGCTGCTGGCGCCCGGGGTGCCGGTGGTGCCGGTCGGGCAGTGGGGCGCCCAGTGGTTCCTCGACGTCTACTCCCGCCGCTTCCGGCCCTGGCCGCGCAAGCAGATCACCATCCGGGCCGGCGCTCCGGTCGACCTGTCCGACTTCGCCGGCAGCGAGCCGGACTCCGAGGTCCTGCGTCAGATGACCGACCGCATCATGGTCGCAGTCCGGGACCTGGTGGCCGAGACCCGCGGCGAGCAACCGCCCGCCGAGTTCCACCCCCGCCCCGCCCCGGGCCAGCACGCCCCCCGGCGGCGCCCGCGTGCCCGCGACGGCCGTCGATGATCCGCGCCGCGGTGCTGGGCTCCGGCTCGTGGGGGACCACGTTCGCCAAGGTGCTCGTCGACGCCGGCACCGACACCGTGATCTGGGCCCGCCGGCCTGAGCTGGCTCAGACCATCAACCGCGACCATGTCAATCCCGACTACCTGGACGGGCTGGCCCTGCCGCAGTCGCTGCTGGCCACCGCGGACGCCGCCGAGGCCCTGGACGGCGTTGATCTGGTGGTGCTGGCGATCCCGTCCCAGGCGCTGCGGGAGAACCTGGCCGGCTGGGCAGGCCTGATCCCGCCCGAGGCCACTCTGGTCAGCCTGATGAAGGGCATCGAGCTGGGCACCGTGAAGCGGATGAGCGAGGTGATCAGCGAGGTCGCCGGCGCCGAGGCAGACCGGGTGGCGGTGGTGTCGGGCCCGAACCTGGCGCGCGAGATCGCCCTGGAGCAGCCGACCGCGACGGTGGTGGCCTGCACCGACACCGAACGCGGCGCCCTGGTGCAGCAGGCCTGCAACGCCCCGTACTTCCGGCCCTACACCAACATCGACGTGGTCGGCACCGAGCTGGGCGGGGCGGTCAAGAACGTCATCGCGCTGGCCTGCGGCATGGCCGCGGGAATGGGCTTCGGAAACAACACCATCGCCTCGCTGATCACCCGCGGGCTGGCTGAGACGTCCCGGCTCGGAATGGCTCTCGGCGCTGATCCGGTGACCTTCGCGGGGCTGGCCGGCCTGGGCGACCTGGTGGCCACCTGCGCCTCGCCGCTGTCACGCAATCGCAGCTTCGGAGAGCGGTTGGGCAAGGGCGAGAGCCTGGAGCAGGCCCAACAGGCCACCCACGGGCAGGTCGCCGAAGGGGTGAAGTCCTGCCGCTCGGTGCTGGAGCTGGCCAGTCGCCACGGCATCGACGTCCCGATCACCCGGGTGATGGACTCGGTCTGCTACGGCAACCTGGCGCCGGTGGACGCGGCGCGGCTGCTGATGAGCCGGTCCACCAAGAGCGAGTGATTCTCGGCTAGCCTCGCACACCATGGCCCCACGGACACGGATCGCTGTCGTCTACGGCGGGCGAAGCTGCGAGCACGCGATCTCGGTGCTCAGCGCTGGCAGCGTGCTGGCCGCGCTGGACCCGGCCAAGTACGAGGTGCTGACCCTGGGCATCACCAGAGCCGGCCGCTGGGTGCGCACCGACGTCGAGCCGCCTCGCCTGCGGATCGCCGACCGGGTGCTGCCCGAGGTGCTGCCGGCGGACGCGGACGTCGTCCTGCGGTCCGGTGACGGCGAGGTGGCCGTCTTCGACCGCGCCTCGGCGATCGACGTTCTGGACAGCGTCGACCTGGTCTTTCCGGTGCTGCACGGCGCCTACGGCGAGGACGGCACGATCCAGGGGCTGCTGGAGATGGCCGGCGTGGCCTACGTCGGATCAGGGGTGCTGGCCAGCGCGGCGGCGATGGACAAGGCGTTCGCCAAGACCGTGCTGCAGGCCGCCGGGCTCGACGTCGGCCGCTACCTGGTGCTCAGGTCCGGCGAGCCGGTCGATGACGGGGAACTGGAGCGGCTGGGCCTGCCGGTGTTCGTCAAGCCCGCCCGGGCCGGGTCCAGCATCGGGATCTCCAAGGTCCGTGCCCACGACGAGCTGCCGGCCGCGCTCAAGCTCGCCTTCGAGCACGACTCGAAGGTGCTGATCGAGGCGGCCGTGGCGGGACGCGAGATCGAGTGCGGGGTGCTGCAGGACGCCGACGGCGCCGTCTCGGCCTCGCTGCCTGCCGAGATCCGGTTGCGGCCGGACTTCGACTGGTACAGCTTCGATGCCAAGTACCTCGATGACGCCTCGGAGTTCGACATTCCCGCTGATGTCGGCGCCGACGCCGTCCAGGCGATCCAGGACGCGGCCTGCCGGGCGTTCCGGGCGCTGGACTGCGCGGGGCTGGCGCGGGTCGACTTCTTTCTCGAGCACAGCGGCCGGCTCGTGGTCAACGAGGTGAACACCATGCCCGGGTTCACCGACATCTCGATGTACCCCAAGATGTGGGCAGCGACCGGGGTCAGCTACCCGGAGCTGCTGGACCGGCTGATCGCCACCGCGCTGGCGCGCCGGGGCCACTGAGCCGGCTTAGCGGTCGGCGCTGCAGATCGGCAGTTTCGCCCCGGGGTTGCCCGCCGCGTCGCTGGCGGTGCACAGCGGCGGCAGCGCCGACACCGCCGGCGCCAGCAGCGGCAGCGGCTGGTCGGCGCCGGCCGGCACCGTGACGTCGATGTAGACGCTGCGGTCGACCGTGGTGTAGACCGTCCGGTCCCGCTGCGGATCCGGTTGCCACAGGACCGAGTTGACCTCCACCAGCTGAGCGGCCTCGGCCGTGCCGAACACCGCCGGCTTGGCCACCCCGCAGCGGACCACCACGGCAGGCTCTCCCCAGGCCGCGACGAAGGAGGAGTCGGTGTCGGTCCGGCGGGGAACCAGCTGCCCCAGCTGCACCGGCAGCTCGGCGAACACCTTGACGCAGGCGGCCTGGGTGGCGGGGTCGGGCGTGGGCGGGGCCGGCGGGGTCACCGCGGCCAGCACCGAGCTCGAGGGCGCCGGCTCAGGGTCCTCGGAGTGCCCAGCGGTCAACAGGAACGCCAGCAGGACCGTCACCGGGACCGCGATGGCGGTGGCGATCACGGCGGCTCGACGTTGCGCGCGGTCGATGGCTCGTCCTCGGATCGGCTCAGGCTGTGCCGGCCACCGCTGGCGGCTGGCAGTGGCGGGGCTCCTGCTAGATGTGGACCACCGGGCAGGTCAGGGTGCGGGTGATGCCCGCGACGCCCTGCACCCGGGCCACCACCATCCGGCCCAGCTCGTCCATGCTCGACGCTTCGGCGCGCACGATCACGTCGTACGGGCCGGTGACGTCCTCGGCCATCGTGACGCCCTGGAGCTCGGAGATCTCCTGCGCCACCGAGGCGGCCTTGCCGACCTCGGTCTGGATGAGAATGTAGGCGTTCACCGTATCTGGCACGGCACGTCCTTTCGTCGTAGGCGTTGGAGCACCTAAAACCTAGCGCAACCCCGGTGCGGCCCCAATGCCCGGATGCGGCTGACGCCGGTCCCGGCCGGGCGAGGATCATGGAGCGCGCGCATCGCAGAAGCCGGCCGTCCCCGGCCGGCTGAAGAGCACCGCAGGCACTGGAGGCTGGTCGAAATTTCTGAGCCGAGAACGATCGCTGACCTGGGTGAGTTCGGCCTGATCCGGCGGATCACCACCGCGCTGGCGCCGGCCGAGTCAGCTCTGGTGGGCCCCGGTGACGACGCCGCGGTGCTGTCCTGCCCAGACGGGCGGGTGGTCGCCTCGACCGACCTGCTGATCGAGAACCGGCACTTTCGCCGGGACTGGTCCACCGCCAACGACATCGGCCACAAGGCGGCGGCCCGCAACTTCGCCGACATCGTCGCGATGGGCGCCCAGCCCAAGGCGCTGCTGGTCGGCTTGGCCGCGCCACCGGAGCTGGAGCTGAGCTGGCTGGACTCGCTGATGGCCGGCTTCGCCGAGGAGTGCGCCGAGGTCGGCGCCGCGGTGGTCGGCGGCGATGTCAGCGCCGCTGACTCGGTGCTGCTGGCGGTGACCGCGCTGGGGGACCTGCAGGGTCGCCAGCCGGTGCGGATGTCCGGCGCCAAGCCCGGCGACGTCGTGGCGGTCACCGGCCGGCTCGGCTGGGCCGCGGCGGGTTATGCGGTGCTGTCACGGGGTTTCCGCTCGCCGGTGCAGGTGGTCAACGCCCACCGCCGGCCAGAGCCGCCCTACCAGGAGGGCGTCCGGGCCGCCGATCTCGGAGCGACCGCGATGACCGACGTCTCCGACGGCCTGATCTCAGATCTGGGGCACCTGGCCGAGGCCAGCGGGGTGCGGATCGACCTGCGCCGCGACGCCCTGGCGCCGGCGGCCAAGTTGCGCGACGTCGCCTCGGCGCTGAACACCGACCCCATGATGTGGGTGCTGGGCGGCGGGGACGACTACGCGCTGGTGGCGAGCTTTCCCAACGAGACCCGGCTGCCGGACTCCTGGCAGGTGATCGGCATGGTCAACGAGGGCTCGGGGGTGCGGGTCGACGGCTTGCGCTGGGCCCATGCCGGCCACCAGCACTTCCGCTGAGCCGGGCCGGCTGCGACACGGCAACGGGCCGGCTCCCTGGGGGAACCGGCCCGGTTGGCTGGGAACCGCGGTGTCAGCTGTGGTGAGCTGGACTAGCCGCGGGTGACCTTGCCGGCTTTCAGGCAGGAGGTGCAGACCGTGACTCGACGCCGGGTGCCTGGCGCGACGATCGCCCGGACCGTCTGCACATTCGGGTTCCACCGACGGTGGGTGCGACGGTGTGAGTGCGAGACGGACATGCCGAAGCCGGGCCCCTTGCCGCAGACATCGCAGTGGCTGGCCACAGTGGCCTCCTCAGGATTTTTTGGGTGATGAACATTCGGGCAACCGGCCAAGTGTAGCCAGCCACGTGGGCGCGGTCCAAACCGCCTCGCCCGTGCGGGGCGGCCCCGACGCGGACCGGACCCGCGGGGGCGGTCACAGTAAGGTGTCGGCCAGACGCAACGCCCGGTGGGTCGGCGGGAAGGGGCCTGGATGCTCGCGCTGCTCGATGCCTCGGCGGTCCGGCGCTGGTGCAGCGCAGCGGTGGAAGGCCTGGACGCTCGCCGGGGCGAGATCGATGACCTCAACGTCTATCCCATACCGGACGGCGACACCGGCACCAACCTCTCGCTCACCATGCACGGCGCCGCCGATTCGGTGGCGGCCGACCGCTCGGGCACCGTCGGCGGAGTGCTGGCGGCGATGGCCAAGGGGGCGCTGCTGGGCGCTCGGGGCAACTCCGGGGTGATCGTGTCGCAGATCATCTCCGGCCTGGCCCAGGCTTTCGACGGCGCCGTGGAGGCTGACGGCCGGTTGCTGGTCAAGGGATTGCGGCTGGCCAGCGACGCCGCCTACGCCGCGGTCGCCGAGCCGGTGGAGGGCACCATGCTCTCGGTCGTGCGGGCCAGCGCCGAGGCGGTCGAGCAGCTCGGCGAGTGCCCGGAGCTGGCAGCCGCGGTGTCGGCCGCCGCAGCCGGCGCCGCCACCGCGCTGGCCGGCACGCCGCGGCAGCTTGCGGTGCTGGCCGAGGCCGGGGTGGTCGACGCCGGCGGCTGCGGCCTGTTGGTCCTGCTGGAGGCCCTCGCGACGGTGGTGACCGGCCAGGGCTCGCCCGCGCCGGCGCAGCGGACGCCGGCCCGCAGCCGGCTCGCCCTGGAGATGGTGCGCGAGGCGGGCAGCCCCGAGTACGGCTACGAGGTGCAATACCTGTTGCACGCCCCCGAGACGGCGCTGGCGCCGTTGAAGGCGACGCTGGCCGAGCTCGGTGACTCGCTGGTCGTGGTCGGCTCCGGCGACGGCCTGTTCAACGTGCACGTCCACGTCAATGACGTGGGCGCGGCGATCGAGGCCGGCGTCGAGGCCGGCCGGCCACACCGCATCACCGTGGTCCGGTTCGCCGACCAGGTCGCCGCTCAGCCCACCGGGACGGGCCGCTCGGGCACCGCCCTGGTCACGGTCGCGCCCGGGGACGGGTTGGGTGACCTCTTCCGTTCCGAGGGGGTGTCGGTGGTCGAGGGCTCAAGCGACAGCGGGGTGCCCACCGTGGCCCAGGTGCTGGACGAGATCCTGCGGACCGGCGCGGCTCAGGTGATCCTGCTCCCCAACGCCTCGACGGTGCGGGAGGTGGCCGAGGCAGCCGCCGCCCAGGCCCGCGAGCAGGGTGTCAGCGTCGCGGTGGTGCCCACCAAGTCGCCGGTGCAGGGGTTGGCCGCGGTCGCGGTGCACGATGAGACCCGCCGCTTCGAGGACGACGTGATCGCCCTGGCCGAGGCGGCGGCGGCCACCCGGTTCGCCGAGGTCACCATCGCGGTCGATGACTCCATCACCTACGCCGGCCGGTGCTCGGCCGGTGACGTGCTGGGCCTGATCGACGGCGAGGTGGTCGAGATCGGCGCGGACATCGCCGAGGTCGGCACCAGCCTGGTGCGACGGCTGGTGGCCGCCGGCGGCGAGCTGGTGACGGTGCTCGCCGGCGCCGATCCGGGGGCCGAGGCGGCGGCGCAGGCGGTGCACGGCTACTTGCGCAGCGAGCACCCGCTGGTCGAGGTGGGGGTGTTCACCGGCGGCCAGCCACGGTTCCCGCTGCTGATCGGGGTCGAGTAAGCCGCTCGCGGGCTTCTGGCACAGTGGCCTCATGGTGACCCGCGACACCCTGCTGCGCGACGTGCTGGGCGGCAAGTCCAGCAAGGCGGTGGAGAAGGCGCTCGGGTTGAGCACGGTCGGGCAGCTCCTGCGGCACTACCCGCGGCGGTTCAACGAGCGGGGCGAGCTCACCGACCTGTCCCAGCTGGTCGAGGGCGAGGAGGTGACGGTGCTGGCCGAGGTCGAGTCGACCAGCACCCGGCGCATTCCGGGGCGCAAGCTGAACATCCTCGAGGTGTCGATCCGGTCGGGACGGCACCGGGCCACCTTGAGCTTTTTCAACCAGCCATGGCGGGAGCGGGACTTGCGGCCCGGCCGGCACGGCATGTTCGCCGGCAAGGTGACCCGCTTTCGCGACAAGCTGCAGCTGAACTCCCCGGACTACATCCTGCTGGGCGAGGTCGGAGCCGGGCCGGAGTCCGATGGCGCCGACCCGCGGGCGCAAGACTTCGCGGGCGCGCTGCTGCCGGTCTACCCGGCTGCCGCCGGGCTGCCGTCCTGGACGATCGCGCGCTGCGTCAGGCTCGTTCTGGACACTCTGGACCCGGTGCCTGACCCGCTGCCGGCGCCGGTGCGGGCCCGGGCCGCGGTGATGGAGCTGGACGCGGCGCTGCGCAAGATCCACCGGCCGGACACGATGGCCGAGTACCGCCAGGCGCGCCGGCGGCTGGCCTTCGACGAGGCGCTGGGCGTCCAGCTGGTGCTGGCTCAGCGCAGGCATGCCAACGCTGCCAATCCGGCGCTGGCGCGCCCGCGCGTCGCAGGCGGCCTGGTCGACGCCTTCGACGAGCGGCTGCCGTTCGAGTTCACCGGCGAGCAGCGCCAGATCGCGGCCCTGATCTCCGAGGAGTTGGCCGCGGCCCACCCGATGCACCGGTTGCTGCAGGGCGAGGTCGGATCAGGCAAGACGGTGCTGGCGCTGCGGGCGATGCTGCAGGTGGTCGACGCCGGCGCCCAGGCGGCGCTGCTGGCGCCCACCGAGGTGCTGGCCGCCCAACACGAGCGCAGCGTCAACGACCTCCTCGGCGAGCTGGCCCAAGCCGGTCGGCTGGGAGGCTCGGAGCGTGGGACCCAGGTGGTCCTGCTAACCGGGTCGATGTCGGCGCCGGCCCGCCGGGCCGCGCTGGGAGAACTGGCCTCCGGGGCGGCCGGGATCGTGATCGGCACCCATGCCCTGATCCAGGACCAGGTGCAGTTCGCCGAGCTGGGCCTGGTCGTCATCGACGAGCAGCACCGCTTCGGCGTGGAGCAGCGCGATGCCCTGCGCAGCAAGGCAACCGCCCCGCCGCACCTGCTGGTGATGACCGCCACGCCGATTCCGCGCACCGTCGCCATGACGGTCTTCGGCGATCTGGAGACCTCCGAGCTGCACGAGCTGCCCGGCGGCCGGGGCACGGTGAGCACCACGGTGGTGCCGGTCAACGAGCGCCCGGACTGGCTGGAGCGGGTCTGGCAGCGGATCCGGGAGGAAGTCGCCGGCAGCCGCCAGGTGTTCCTGGTCTGCCCCCGGATCGGCGACGACTCCGACGCCGAGGACCTCGGCGCCGCCGCCGATGACCAGCAGCAGACCGCCTCGGTGCTGGGCGCCTACGCCGAGCTGAGCCAGAGCCAGCTCCGTGGGCTGCGCCTGGCCATGCTGCACGGCCGGATGCCCGCCGAGGACAAGAGCTCGGTGATGTCGGCGTTCGCCGCCGGCCAGATCGACGTGCTGGTGGCCACCACCGTCATCGAGGTCGGCATCAACGTGCCCAACGCCACCCTGATGGTGATCATGGACGCCGACCGGTTCGGGGTGTCCCAGCTGCACCAGCTGCGCGGCCGGATCGGTCGCGGCGCCCATCCGGGCCTGTGCCTGATGCTCAGCCAGCTTCCGTTCGGCCATCCGGCGTTGCAGCGGCTGGAAGAGGTCGCCAAGACCACCGACGGCTTTGCCCTGGCCGAGCTGGACCTGAGCCAGCGACGCGAGGGAGACGTGCTCGGCGCCGCCCAGTCGGGCCGCAAATCCCAGCTGAAGCTGCTCTCCCTGCTGCAGGACGCCCAGCTGATCAGCTCCGCTCGGGCCGAGGCGCAGTCGGTGATCGAGGCTGATCCCGAGCTGGCCCAGCACCGGGGACTGCAGGAGCTGCTCTGGGACTCCTTCGACTCCGAGCGCACCGAGTTCCTGCACAAGTCCTGAGCGCGGCGCCGGGTCAGGACGACAGCGCCAGCACCGGCGGCGCCTCCAACATCTGGTCCGGTATGCGCACGCCGGAGCGCAGAGCCCGGGTCTGCCCTTGGCGCCAGACCAGGACCTCGGCGCCGTGCCGCTGGTTCAGGGCGATGACCAGCCAGTCTCCGCGGGAGGAGAAGGTCAGCCCCGCCTTCTCGGTCGCGGGCAACTTCACCCCGCCGACCTTCTCCAGCGCTCCGGTGTCCAGGTTCAGCACCGCCACGTCAGACGGCGGGCCGAAGCCGTCGGCGTCGACCCGCTGGCCCTCGTAGACCCGTTCCAGGGCGAAGGCCACCCGGGCGCCGTCCGGGCTGATCGCGCCGCCGGTGAGGGAGGTCTCGACCGGCAGGGTGTACTCGCGCACCCGGAGCGCGCCGGTGGCCAGGTCATAGCTGTGCACCGCGCAGGCAGCCACAAGCGAGCACGGCTGGTCTATCCACAGCAGCATCCCGGCGTCGGCCGTCAGCGAGCTCGCGCGGCCGATCCGGGGGCCCATCCGACGGGTGCTCAGGTCGTATCTGACCAGCGTGCCCGAGGACGGGCTGCGCCGTTCTCCGGCGGTGGTGGCCAGCGCGATGAGCTGATTGCCCCAGACCGCGACCGGGCTCAGCCCGACAGGCAACCGCACCACCCCGGGGCCGGGCAGCTGCACCAGGGTGATCGGCTCGTCGGTGGCGATATCTGCCACCTGCACGGCCCACACCACGCCGTTGCGGCCGTCGGTCAGCAGGGTCTCGATGTGCCGATCGCTGGCCAGCACCAGCGAGCTGCTGTCGGTGTTGACCCGCAACACCGAGCTGGTCTCGGTGGACTCACACCCCTGCACCAGGGCGTAGCTGAGGCCGTTGCCGGGCGCCAGTTGCGACACGAAATGCCCCGAGGACAGCTGCAGGCCCGGCGCCGCGGTCACCGACTTGGCGTCGAGGTCTGCGGTGTGCACCGACTGCCCGCCGACCTGGATCCGCACGCCGGTGCTGGCTCGCAACGGGGCGGTGGTCACGATGGGCAGGTAGCGCTGGATGCCGCAGGCGCCGGGCGCCCGAGGCCAAGGGCCGGGCGCGGCCACCGCAGACGACGCCGGGGCCGGCGGCTGGGCGGCGGGGGCGGCTGTGCGCACCGCTGAGCGTTCGCTGGTCACCGCCACTGCCATGAACCCGCCGGCCACCACGCAGGCCAGTGCCGCAGCCGCGCCGCGGGCCCGCCGGTGGCGCGCCAGCCCGGTCAGCCATCCGGGGCCCGCCCGCCGCGCCCGGCCGGTGTCGCCGTGATCGGCGGGGGACGGCTCGTCGTACTCCTCAGGCAGCACGACGAAGCTCGGCGGATCCGGTTCGGAGGGCACCACTCAAGCATCAGCCCCCGGGGGGTCGGCGCGCCACCCACCACCGGCTGCACCCCGCCTACCGCTGCACCCCGCGCGCCGAGGCGGCGCCAGCCACCAGGGCAGGAACAGGCAGAACGGGCGCCCCGCCGGATCCAGGTAGACGCGGACGTCGGGCTGCGGCTGGTAGTCGGCCGGCGCCGCACCGGCGGCCAGAGCGTGCCGGCCGGCGGCCTCCAGGCCCGCAAGCGCCGGTCGAGGCGGCATGGGCTTCCAACACGACGGCGGCGCGGGCCGGCACTACGCTTGGCAACCGTGACGCGGATCGTGGGTGGTCAGGCGCGTGGGCGGCGGTTGGCAGTGCCGCCCCGAGTGACCCGCCCGACCTCCGAGCGGGCCCGTGAGGCGCTGTTCAACACGCTGCGTGGCGAGCTGGGCCTGGTCGGGGCACGGGTGTTGGACCTGTACGCCGGTTCCGGAGCTGTCGGTCTGGAGGCGCTGTCACGGGGCGCCTCCGCCGCGGTGTTCGTCGAGTCGGACCGGCGGGCAGCCACCGTGTTGCAGGAGAACATCACGGCCCTGCGGCTGGAAGGCGCCACCGTGCACCGGTGCACGGCCACGACGTTTCTCAGCGCGGTCGGGGCTGCCGAGCCGTTCGACCTGGTGTTCATCGACCCGCCGTACGCCCTGGCCTCTACCGCGATCGGCAACCTGCTGACCACCCTGGTCTGCGACCGCTGGCTGGTCTCGGACGCGGTCGTGGTGGTGGAGCGGTCCTGGCGTGAGGCCCAGCCGCCCTGGCCCAGTGAGATCAAGGCCATCAAGCAGCGCCGCTACGGCGAGGGCTGCCTTTGGTACGGTCGCCGGGAATAGCAGTCCTCCACGCCTAGTGCGATGTTCGCTGGGCCCGCCAGCAGGCGAGCCCCATCTGAAGGTGCCGAGATGAGCGCTGAGCCGATAGTCCGCAAGGTCGCGTGCCCGGGGTCCTTCGACCCGGTCACCAACGGCCACCTCGACATCATCGGACGGGCCGCCGGCCTCTACGACGAGGTCGTGGTGGCGGTTCTGATCAACCGCAGCAAGTCCAGCCTGTTCACCGTCGAGGAGCGGATGGCGATGCTGACCGAGGTGACCGCGGGCTACGGCAACGTCCGGGTCGACTCGTTCTACGGGTTGCTGGTCGATTACTGCCGCGCCAATCAGATCCCGGTGATCATCAAGGGCCTGCGGGCGGTCAGCGACTTCGACTACGAGCTGCAGATGGCGCAGATGAACCGTGGCCTGGCCGGCGTCGACACGGTGTTCATGCCGACCAATCCCGAATACAGCTTCCTCGCCTCCAGCCTGGTCAAGGAGATCGCCACTTACGGCGGCGACGTCAGCAGCCTGCTGCCGGTCTCGGTGCACAAGCGGCTGCTCGGCCGGCTGGATGAAGTCCACCGGCCCGAGGGAGAGCGACGATGACCGACCGCACCCTGGCGCGAGCCGAGGAGGTGCTGACCGAGCTGGTCGAGTTGATCGAGACCGCGCGGACGTTGCCGATGTCCTCCTCCTGCGTGGTGCCGCGGGAGCGCACCCTGGACCTGCTGGACGCGCTGCGCGAGGTGCTGCCGCCGGAGCTGGCCGAGGCCCGGCGGGTGATGGCCCAGCGGGAGCGGACGCTGTCGGAGGCCGACGGGCTGGCCGAGCAGCAGCTGCGGCAGGCCCAGGAACAGGCCCAGGCGGCGGTGTCGGCGGGCCAGGCGCAGGCGCAGGCGATGCTCGAGGCTGCCGAGCAGCAAGCCCGGACCAGCGTGTCGGCGGCCGAGGCGCAGGGGCGCGAGTTGGTCGAGGTCGGCCAGCGCGAGCAGGACCGACTGGTGTCGGCGGCCAGCGTGCACCAGGCGGCGGTGAGCGAGGCGGCCCGGCTGCGCGCCGAGACCGACGAGCAGTGCCAGACGATGCTGGCAGCGGCTCGCGAGCAGGCGGAGTCGCTGACCTCCCAAGCGCGCGATTACGCCCACACCACGCTGTCGGAGCTGGTGGACAACCTGCAGCGGCTGGCGGCCACCGCCGAGAACGGTCGCAACGCGATCGGCCAGCAATCGCCGCCGGCGACCTAGGGCCGCTGCCCGCGATTTCCGCGCTGCCGGGGGCTCAGGTATTCTGAACAACGGCCAAATCCATGTTTGAGCTAGCGACACGAAGCGCGGTTCACAGAACCGCTGAGAATCAACCGGTAGAGGTCGTCAGTGAACCCGCGTAGCCCGTACGTCCTGGACACCAGGGAAGTCGGACGCCGCGCAGGCTCCCAACGGCAGTACCGGCGTGAGGTCTCCGCGCCCGCGCAACTTGGCTTGGACATGATCGGTGTGCCAGAAGGCGCGCCACTCGTGATGGACGTCCGGCTCGAGTCGGTGACCGAAGGTGTGCTGGTGACCGGGTCTGTCACCGGGTCGGTCACCGGTGAGTGCGGGCGGTGCCTGACCAGCTTCACCGATGACCTCGAGGTCGATTTCGTAGAGCTGTTCGCTTACCCGAACAG
This sequence comes from Jatrophihabitans sp., assembly GCA_036399055.1. Classification (NCBI taxonomy): domain Bacteria; kingdom Bacillati; phylum Actinomycetota; class Actinomycetes; order Jatrophihabitantales; family Jatrophihabitantaceae; genus Jatrophihabitans; species Jatrophihabitans sp. The sequence goes on along the minus strand of DASWNX010000020.1, from coordinate 88,502 downwards.
CGCGACGGAGGAGACCACCGATCCTGATGAGATACCGCGGCTCGAGGGCGACCACCTCGATCTCGAACCGGTGGTGCGTGACGCGGTGGTGCTGAGCTTGCCACTGACGCCACTGTGCCGGCCGGACTGCGGTGGATTGTGCCCCGAGTGCGGGGAACTGCTCGATGATTTGCCTGAGAACCATGCGCACACCCAGTTCGATCCGCGTTGGGCCGCTCTAGCCGAGCGGTTCAGCGCGGCCGAGGATCCAGCACGTTCCGATAGTTCACACCAGAGTCAGGAGTAACTGCCGTGGCCGTTCCGAAGCGGAAGATGTCGCGCGCCAACACCCGGGCACGACGCTCGCAGTGGAAGACCAGCGCCCCCACTCTGGTCAGCTGCCCCAACCGCGCCTGTGGCCAGCCCAAGCTGCCGCACACTGCCTGCGCCAACTGCGGCCAGTACGACGGGCGGCAGGTTCTCGCCGTCTAGATGATCCCGCGATGACACGCACTGCTCACCAGCGCGGGCGCGGCTAGAGGTGGCGACCAAGCCGGTCCAGACCGCTGACCCGGCCGAGCTGGCCGCGGAGCTCGGGGTGCAGGTTGACCCCGAGCTCTTTCGTCGCGCGCTGACCCATCGATCCTTCGCCTACGAGAACGGCGACCTGCCGCACAACGAGCGGCTGGAGTTCCTGGGCGACTCGGTGCTGGGCGTGGTGGTCACCGAGTCGCTTTACCGCGCGCACCCCGACCTGGCCGAAGGCCGGTTGGCCAAGCTGCGCGCGTCGGTCGTCAACATGCGCGCGCTGGCGTCGGTCGCGCGCCAGATCGGCCCCGACGGCATCGGCAAGTACATCCTGCTGGGCCGGGGCGAGGACGCCACCGGCGGCCGGGACAAGCCCTCGATCCTGGCCGACACCCTGGAGGCGATCCTCGGGGCGGTCTACCTCGAGCACGGCCTCGAGGGCGCCGCCCGGGTGGTCCACCGGCTGTTCGACCCCGTGCTGGCCGCCGCCCCGGGCTATGGCGCCGCTCTGGACTGGAAGACCTCGCTGCAGGAGCTCACCGCCGTGCGCGGGCTGGGAGTGCCCGACTACGTGATCACCTCTGCCGGCCCGGACCACGAGAAGTCCTTCACGGCCGCGGCCGTGGTGGACGGCGTGACCTACGGCGTGCGGCTGGGCCGCAACAAGAAGGAAGCCGAGCAGGCGGCAGCCGAGGCGGCTTGGCGAGCGCTCTCGCCAGAGCCGCTGGGCGTCGAGCAGGCCCCCCCGCCGACCGAGCCCGCTCCCGGCTGACGTGCCCGAGCTTCCCGAGGTCGAGACGGTGCGGGCCGGCCTGGCCCGGTGGGTGGCCGGGCGCACCATCGCCGAGGTGGACTCGCTGCATCCGCGCGCGATCCGTCGGCACCTGGCCGGCCCCTTGGATCTGACCCAGCGGCTCGTCGGCCGCCGGATCGTCTCGGCGCAGCGGCGTGGCAAGTACCTCTGGCTGCCGCTGGACGACGGGCCGTCCTGCCTGATCGGCCACCTCGGCATGAGCGGGCAGCTGCTGATGCAGGCGCCCGGCGTCGAGCCGGGACCGCACCTGCGGGCCCGGATCAGCTTCACCGACGGCGGCGACGAGTTGCGCTTTCAGGATCAGCGGACCTTCGGCGGGCTGCACCTGGACGAGCTGAGGCCTGACGGCCCGACCTGGGTGCCGGCCGGAATCGCTCACATCGCCCGCGATCCGCTGGATGAGCACTTCGACGACGCCGCTTGGATCAGCTCGGTCCGGCGCCGCAACACCACCATCAAGCGCGCGCTGCTGGACCAGTCCTCGATCTCAGGGGTCGGCAACATCTACGCCGACGAGGCGTTGTGGCGAGCGAAGCTGCATGGCGACCGGCCCACCGCCGGGTTGTCCCGGCAGGCGCTGAGCACCCTGCTGGCCCAGTTGCGGCTGGTGTTCGCCGACGCGCTGCTTGCCGGAGGCACGTCGTTTGACTCCCTCTACGTCAACGTCAACGGCCAGAGCGGGTACTTCGACCGCTCGCTGAACGCCTATGGCCGGGTCGGTGAGGCCTGTAACCGGTGCGGGAGGCCGATCGCGCGGGCGAAGTGGATGAACCGGTCCTCCTATTTCTGCCCGCACTGCCAGCGCCCGCCGCGCCGGCCGGCGGCCACAGCGATGAGCGCTCGCGCGAAGAGCAGGACGAGCCCGTGAGCGAGCATCGCAGCGAGGCACGAGCGAGGAGCGCAGCGAGGGTCAGCGAGCAGCGCTCGCGCGAAGAGCAGGACCAGCCCGTGAGCGAGCCGGCGGTCAGGTTGACAGCATGGGTCTCGGGTCGGGTGCAGGGTGTGGGGTTCCGGTGGTGGACCCGCTGCCGGGCCCTGGAGCTCGGACTGGTGGGGCAGGCGGCAAACCTGCCCGACGGCCGGGTGCAGGTCAGCGCCGAAGGCTCTCGCGCCGGTTGCGAGCGGCTCGTGGAGTTGCTCGGCGGTGATCAGACGCCGGGCGAGGTAGACAGCGTGCAGGCCCGTTTCACCCCGGCCGAGGGAGGCTTCACAGGCTTCGTCGAACGGTGAGCCTCAGTCCATAGATCACCGCCAAAATCAAGGCTTGCACCCGCCCGGACGCGATTTGTTTCTAAGCCGTGACGGTGCGACCATAGATGCGTATACACCGTTGACCCACCGGCCAGCTCGCAGACGCCCGCGGCGCACCACGCGCCGCCCACCCGTAGCTCGAGCGGCCGCAAGTGCGTGAAAGGTCGGCACATGGCCAGGGCGCTGTTGGGATACCTTCCCACCTCCTCAGACCGCTACCTCGTTGAAGAGGTGGCACGGCTCAAGGGCCGGGTACGTGCCCTCGAGGCCGAGCTGGCAGAGCTGAAGGCCTCGCGAGAGTCCGAGCAACTGCTCGACGAGCTGCACCGCATCACCAGCAGCGCCTCCGCGCTCGCCTAAGGGATTCCGGGCAGCCGGCGCGCTAGCCTCTGCATCAGACCCGGCCGCTTCTCGGCGGTCGTGCCTGCCGTGCCGCCGAGTCATGTCCGGAGCCTGAGTGCATCTCAAGTCGCTGACCTTGAAGGGCTTCAAGTCCTTCGCCTCGGCCACCACCCTGCGGTTCGAACCAGGCATCACCGCCGTGGTCGGCCCCAACGGCTCGGGCAAGTCCAACGTCGTCGACGCCATCGCCTGGGTGCTGGGGGAGCAGGGCGCCAAGGCGTTGCGTGGCGGCAAGATGGAGGACGTCATCTTCGCCGGCACGTCCGGCCGGCCGCCCCTGGGCCGTGCCGAGGTGACGCTCACCATCGACAACACCGACGGCGCGCTGCCGATCGAGTACGCCGAGGTCTCGATCACCCGCCGGATGTTCCGCGACGGCGCAAGCGAGTACGAGATCAACGGCGAGGGGGCTCGGCTTCTCGACATCCAGGAGCTGCTCTCGGACTCCGGAATCGGTCGCGAGATGCACGTCATCGTCGGCCAGGGCCAGCTGGACTCCATCCTCTCGGCACGCCCGGAGGACCGGCGTGGCTTCATCGAAGAGGCCGCCGGGGTGCTCAAGCACCGCAAGCGCAAGGAGAAGGCGCTTCGCAAGCTCGATGCCATGCAGGCCAACCTGACCCGGCTCACCGACCTGACCGGGGAGTTGCGCCGCCAGCTCAAGCCGCTGGGCAAGCAGGCCGAGATCGCCCGCCGAGCGGCCGGGGTGCAGGCCGAACTGCGCGACGCCCGGCTGCGGCTGCTGGCCGATGACCTGAGCGCCCTGCGCGACAGCCTGGAGGCAGACGTCGCCGACGAGACCGCCGTCCGGCAGCGCCGGGCCGAGGTGGAGCAGGCGCTGACCGAGGCCACCGCCGCCGAGGCCGAGCTCGAGGCAGCGCTGGCCGGCGACGCGCCTGCCGCCGCCGCGGCCCAGGACGTCTTCTTCGGGCTGTCGGCGCTGTCGGAGCGTTTTCAGGGAACCCAGCGGCTGGCTGCGCAACGGTTGCGGCACCTGTCGGAGTTCGCCGAGCAGGAACGTCTGGGTCGCGACCCCGAGGAGTCTGAGCGCGAGGCGGCGGGCGTCCGGGCCGCCGAGCAGGCGCTGACCGCTGAACTGGAGACTGCCCGGCAGGTGCTGCAGGACGCGGTGGCCCAACGGCAGCAGGACGAGCGTGAGCTGGCCGACGCCGAGCGGGCGGTGCTGGCCGCGGCCAGGGCGGTCGCTGACCGGCGAGAGGGGCTGGCCAAGTTGGCCGGTCAGGTCAACGCCTTGCGCAGCCGCGCCTCTGCCGGTGGAGACGAGATTGCCCGGATCGCGGCGGCCGCGAGCCAGGCCCGAGAGCGGGCGGCGGCTGCCCGCTCCGAACTCGAGACCGCCCATGGCGAGGTCGGCGCCCTGGACCAGGGCGAGCTGGACCTGGACAGCCGGCACGAGGCGGCGCTGGCTCGCCATGCTGAGGCAGCCGAGCAGCTGCGGCAGCTCACCGAGGCCCATCGCACTGCCGAGCGTGAGCGCTCCACCTGGACCGCCCGCCGCGAGGCGCTGGCCATGGGGCTGACCCGCAAGGACGGCGCGGGCGCGCTGCTGGCGGCCGGCTCGCAGCTGCCGGGCCTGCTCGGCTCGATCGCGGCGCTGCTGAGCGTCGAGCCCGGCTACGAGGCCGCCCTGACCGCCGCGCTGGGCGCGCTCGCCGACGCGGTGGCGGTCAGCTCGACGGCCGAGGCTCGCGCGGCCCTGCAGCTGCTCAAGAGCGCCGACGCCGGCCGTGCCGGGCTGGTGGTGGGCGGGGGCGCTGACCGGCCAGAGCGCTCCGGTTGGCCTGAGCTGCCGGCCGAGGCGCGCTGGGCGGTCGAGGTCATCGACTGCCCGCCCTCGCTGCGAGCCGCTGTGGAGACAGCGCTGGCGCAGGTGGCCGTGGTGCCCGATCTGGACGCCGCCGAGCGACTGGTCGCCGAGCACGGCGGGGTCCGGGCAGTCACCCGTTCAGGCGACGTGCTGGGCCGCGACTGGGCAGCTGGCGGGTCCTCGTCCTCGCCCAGCGCCCTGGAGGTGCAGGCCGCGGTGGACGAGGCGGACCTGCGGGCCACGGAGGCGGCCGGCGCCTTCGACCGGTTGGAGGCCGAGCTCAGCCGGCTGCGGGCAGTCACCGCTGGCTTGCAGGCAGAGGTCGAAGGCACTTTGACAGCGCTGAACGAGTCCGACGCCCGGTTGAACGCGGTGGCCGAGCGGTTGGCGCAGCTGGCCCAGGCCGAACGTTCGGCCACCGGTGAGGCTGAGCGGCTGGACCTGGCCAGGCACGCCGCCGAGCAGGCCCGGGACGCTGACCTGGCCGGCCTGGTGGAGCTGGAGGAACGGCTGCGGATGGCCGAGGCCGAGCCGACCGAGCAGGAGCCGCCGGTCGAGGAGCGCGACGCCCGGGCCGCCCGGGTCGCCGCCGCCCGGCAGGCTGAGATGGATGCTCGGCTGAGCGTGCGGACCCAGGAGGAGCGGGTGCGCGCGCTGGCCGGACGAGCTGAGCAGTTGCTTCGCTCAGCCCAAGCCGAGCGGCAGGCCCGGGCCCGTCAGGAGGCCGCGAGGCTGGCTCGGGCCCGGGGCGCCCGGATCGCCGCGGCGGTCGAGGCGGCCGCCGCGCGCGCCCTCGCCGAGCTCGAGCGGGCGGTGCGCCGGGCCGCTGAGCAGCGCGATGCCCTCCAGGTCGCCCGGGCCGAGCGGGAGGCCGCTCTGAAGGCGGCGCGCGCGGCGGCCCGTGAGCTCGGCGCCGAGCTGGCCCGTCTCACCGACGCCGTGCACCGTGACGAGGTGGCCCGCGCCGAGCAGCGGTTGCGGATCGAGCAGCTGGAGACCCGGGCGGTCGAGGAGTTCGGCGTGGAGGCCAGCGCCCTGCTGGCCGACTTCGGCGCCGACCAGCCCGTGCCGCCGTCAGCGCAGGAGTTGGCCGAGTGGTCGCTGGCCACAGAGCGCGGCGAGGAGGTGGTCAGCCCCCAGCCCGGCCCCTTCGACCGCCGGATGGTCGAGAAGCGCGCCGCCCGCGCCGAGCGTGAGCTGGCCCTGCTGGGCAAGGTGAACCCGCTGGCCCTGGAGGAGTTCGCCGCGCTGGAGGAACGCCATCAGTTCCTGGCCACCCAGCTGGAGGACCTGAAGAACACCCGGCGGGACCTGCTGACCGTCGTCAGGGAGGTCGACGACCGGATCCTGGAGGTGTTCACCGCCGCCTATCACGACGTCGCCAGGGAGTTCGAGATCGTCTTCTCCACGCTGTTCCCCGGCGGTGAGGGCAAGCTTGTGCTGACCGAGCCTGAGGACATGCTCAGCACCGGCATCGAGGTCGAAGCCCGGCCACCGGGCAAGAAGGTCAAGCGGTTGTCGCTGCTGTCCGGCGGTGAGCGCTCGCTCACGGCGGTGGCGATGCTGGTGGCGATCTTCCGCGCCCGGCCCAGTCCCTTCTACGTCATGGACGAGGTCGAGGCCGCCTTGGACGACGTCAACCTCGGACGGTTGGTGGGCCTGATCGGTGAGCTGCGGGCCAGCAGCCAGCTGATCGTGATCACTCACCAGAAACGCACCATGGAGGTCGCCGACGCCCTCTACGGAGTCGCGATGCGCGGTGATGGGATCAGCCAGGTGATCAGCCAGCGGTTGCGTGACGGGGCCGAGGAGCCCGAGCGGGCCGGGAGTGGAGTCGACGAGGGCGCCAGGCCGGCGCAACCCGTGGCGGTGGTCGGTCCAGCCGGCTGAGAGACTGTCAGGGTGCTCGAATTCCTGCTGATCGCCATTGCCATCGCCATTGTCGCCCTCGGCCTGATCGTGAGCCTGGTGGTGCCGCGCGGCCGGTTGGGCCGCCGTCGCCAGGTCGCGCCGCCGCGGGTGGGCCAGCCCACCACGCCGCCGCAGGCCGGTCCGCCGCTCGGGTCGGTGGACACCCTGCCCGCCCCGCCCGAGCCGCACTCGGCAACGGTCATGCCCGAGGCGCCGGCCGCCCCGGCGCTGGACGTCCCCGAGCCCACTGCCACCCGGATGCGGCGGTTGCGGGCCCGGCTCGCCCGGTCGCAGAACGTGCTGGGACGCGGCCTGCTGGCCGTGCTGGCCCGCGATCGGCTCGATGAGGACGCCTGGGAAGAGGTCGAGGAGGCGTTGCTCAGCGCCGACGTCGGAGTGCGGCCCACCACCGAGATCGTGGAACGGCTGCGCACCCGCACCCAGGTGCTGGGAACCCGGGACCCGGCCGAGCTGCGGGCCTTGCTGGCCGAGGAGCTGGTCACCGCGCTGCAGCCGGAGCTGGACCGGACGCTGCACACGATCAGCACCGGCGAGGGCCCGGCCGTGGTGCTGGTGGTGGGTGTGAACGGCACCGGCAAGACCACCACCTGCGGCAAGCTGGCCCGGGTGCTGGTGGCCGACGGCCGCACCGTGCTGCTGGGCGCTGCCGACACCTTCCGGGCGGCGGCCGCCGACCAGCTGCAGACCTGGGGCGCCCGGGTGGGCGCCGAGACCGTCCGCGGCCCCGAGGGCGGCGACCCGGCCAGCGTGGCCTTCGAGGCCGTCCGGGCCGGCAAGCAGGCCGGAGTGGACGCCGTGGTGATCGACACCGCCGGCCGGCTGCACACCAAGGTCGGGCTGATGGACGAGCTCGGCAAGCTCAAGCGGGTGGTCGAGAAGCATGGCCCGATCAACGAGACGCTGCTGGTGCTCGACGCGACCACCGGGCAGAACGGCCTCACCCAGGCCCGGGTGTTCACCGAGGTCGCCGACGTGACCGGCGTGGTGCTGACCAAGCTCGACGGCACCGCCAAGGGCGGCATCGTGATCAGCGTGCAGCGCGAGCTGGGAGTGCCGGTCAAGCTGATCGGCCTTGGCGAGGGCGTGGACGACCTGGCGCCCTTCAACCCGGCCGAGTTCGTCGACGCCCTGCTGGGCTGAGAACGCTTTGGCGGGTTGAGACGAAGTCTCGGGCGGGCGGGCCGCCCTGGCGGGCTGAGGACCCCGGTGGCCCGCCTCGGCTCGCGCCGGCGAGTGGCGGACACGCCACTGGAGCAGCCGCGGTCGCCCGTGCCGGCCCGATATCTGGCAAGCTCCCGGCACACGGGATCGGCGATGAGAGCGACACAGTGCGAGGAGCGGTGCGGTGAAGGCGTTGTTCAAGTCGGCAGCCCAGCCTGGATTCGAGTTCGTCGAGCGGCCCGAGCCTGAGCCCTCGGCGGCCGAGGTGAAGGTGCGGGTGCTGCGAACCGGGCTGTGCGGCACCGACCTGCACATCGAGTCCTGGGACGCCTGGGCGCAGAGTGAGATCAAGACGCCGCTGATCCCCGGTCACGAGTTCTACGGCGAGGTGGTCGAGGTCGGGACGGCGGTCCGTGGCGTCGAGGTCGGTGACCGGGTGTCCGGTGAGGGGCACATCGTCTGCGGCGCCTGCCGCAATTGCCGGGCCGGCCGCCGGCACCTGTGCATCCACACGCTGAGCGTCGGCGTGCACCGTGACGGCGCGTTCGCCGAGTACGTCGTGATCCCGGAGAGCAACGTCTGGGTGCATCAGGAGGACATCGAGCCCGACCTGGGGGCGGTCTTCGACCCGTTGGGCAATGCGGTGCACACCGCGCTCAGCTTTCCCCTGGTCGGCGAGGACGTGCTGATCACCGGCGCCGGGCCGATCGGGCTGATGGCCGCGGCGGTCGCCCGGCACGTCGGGGCGCGCTACGTGGTGATCACCGACGTCAGCGAGCCGCGCCTGGAGCTGGCCCGCAAGCTGGGCGTGGACCTTGCGCTCAACGTCGGCGTCAGCGCCATCAGCGAGGCCCAGCAGGCGCTGGGCATGCGAGAGGGCTTCGACGTCGGCCTGGAGATGTCGGGCCACCCGGGCGCGCTGCCGGAGATGATCTCCAACATGAACCACGGCGGCCGGATCGCGATGCTGGGCCTGCCCAGCCAGCCGATCATCGTGGACTGGGGCAAGGTGGTCACCCACATGATCACGGTCAAGGGGATCTACGGCCGCGAGATGTTCGAGACCTGGTACGCCATGAGCGCCATGCTGCAGTCCGGGGCCGAGCTCAAGCGGGCTGTCACCGCGGTGGTGACCGACCGCTACGCTGCCGAGGACTGGGCCGAGGGGTTCGCCCGGGCGCGTTCGGGCAGCGGTGGCAAGGTAGTCCTCGACTGGTCGACGGTGTGAGGTCGCTGAATATGGGCAGGAGCTGACGTGTACGGCGTGATGCGGGAGCGGATGAGTTCGGAGCTGGCCGAGATCACCTCGGCGGGGCTGCTGAAGAAGGAGCGCCAGATCGCCTCGGCGCAGTCGGCCAACATCGTGGCGGGCGGGCGGCCGGTGCTCAACTTCTGCGCCAACAACTACCTCGGCCTGGCCGATCACCCCGACGTGCTGGCCGCCGCCCGGCAGGCGCTCACCGACTGGGGGTTCGGTCTGGCCAGCGTCCGGTTCATCTGCGGCACCCAGACGCTGCACGTGGCGCTGGAGGAGCGGATGTCGCAGTTCCTGGGCGCCGAGGCCACCATCCTGTACTCGTCCTGCTTCGACGCCAACGGCGGGGTTTTCGAGACGCTGTTCGGCGCTGAGGACGCGATCATCTCCGACGAGCTGAACCACGCCTCGTTGATCGACGGCATCCGGCTGTGCAAGGCCCGCCGGCTGCGCTACCGCAACCGCGACATGGCCGACCTGCAGGCCCAGCTCGAGGCGGCATCCGATGCCCGGCAGCGGATCATCGTCACCGACGGGGTGTTCTCGATGGACGGCTACCTGGCGCCGCTGGCCGACATCTGCGACCTGGCTGAGCGCTACGACGCGCTGGTGATGGTCGATGACTCCCACGCCGTCGGCTTCCTCGGTGAGGGCGGTCGCGGCACCCCGGAGCTGGCCGGCGTGATGGACCGGGTCGACATCCTGACCGGCACCTTCGGCAAGGCCCTGGGCGGAGGTTCCGGCGGCTACGTCAGCGCGCACGCCGAGATCGTGGCGTTGCTGCGGCAGCGCTCGCGGCCCTACCTGTTCTCCAACAGCGTCGCCCCACCGATGATCGCCGGCGCGCTGGCGGCCCTGGACGTGCTGCAGAACGATCCCGCGCCGCGGGAGGTGCTGCGCCGCAACGCCGAGCTCTTCCGGCGCCGGATGACCGAGGAGGGCTTTGACCTGCTACCCGGCAAGCACCCGATCATCCCGGTGATGTTCGGCGATGCGGCGCTGGCGGCCCGGATCGCCGACGCCATGCTCGAGGAGGGCGTGTACGTCGTGGCCTTCAGCTACCCGGTGGTGCCGGTCGGCAAGGCGCGGATCCGGGTGCAGCTGTCGGCGGCGCATTCGGCCGAAGACATTGAGGCGTGCGTGCGGGCCTTCATCGCGGGACGGTCGGCTGTCAGCTAGTCCCGGCCAGCCCGGCGGGACTAGCTAGACCCCGGCGCGATCGCGGCGCCGGGCTTAAGGGCCGGGCTCAAGGGCCGGGCTCAGGGGCCGGCGACGACGCCGAGGTCCTGGTACACCCCGAGCGGGTTGCCCCACGGGTCGGTCAGGTTGGAGAAGGCGACCAGGCCCGGCAGCACTTTGACGTCGCTGGGCTCGAAGCCCTTGGCGCGCAACACGCCCACGGAGGCCTCGATGTCCTCGACCTGCAACCGCAGCCGGAACGACGACGGGCTGATGTCGGTGCGGCCGGTGGCCAGCTGAAGCCAGGCGCCGGGGGAGATCTCCCACTCGTAGAAGTCGGGGTCGGGCCCCAGGTCCGGGTCGCGCCCGATCAACGCGCAGTAGAAGGCCAGCGCCTCGTCCCGGTTGCCGGCATGTACGGCGATGGTCAGGCCGCGGACGCTCATCTCGGTCATGGCCCGACCCTAGCGGTTGGGTTTTGGCCGCCTTGTCCAGGCCCTGCCGTCTCGTCGGAGCCGCCATAACGTCGCAGTGACCGCACCGCCCGGCGCAGCGCGTCGGCGCCGTCGACGAAGGCGCGGCGGACCGCCGGATCGAGCGACTGGCTGGCCAGGGCGGCCTCGGCCAGCTCCAGCACTCGCGGCGAGGCGGCGGTCACGGGGAATGCGGTGAGGATGACCCGGCCCAGCGCCCAGCCGTGCCGGTGCGCGGCGGTGGCCGGCATCTCGGTGAAGAACCGGGGCAGGTAAGCGGCGGTCAGCTCCGTCTGGCTTGGCTCGAAGAAGCCGGCGGCGCTGGAATACAGCTCGGAGGCCGGCAGCCGGCTGGGCTCGGTCAGCAACGCCCAGGCTGCCTGCTTGGCGGCCGGGTCGGGCCGCATCGCCCTGGCTTTGGCGGCGTGCAGCACCCCGGCGGCGCTCTCGTCCCGGGCCAGCTCGGCGTCGATGTCGGCGGCCGAGAGCGCCCCCAGGGCAGCCAGCCGGGTGACCAGCGCCCACCTGAGCTCGGCGTCGATCACCAGCCCCGCCGGGAGGCGCTGGCCGGCCCACCAGGCGCGCAGCCAGGCGGTGTCGTCGCTGGCGTGGATGCCGGCCCGGCCGGCGGCCAGCTGCGCGTCGCTGCCGGCCTCGGAGCCGGCCAGCAACTGCCCTGCCAGCTCGGCCACCCGGGCCCGGCGGACCGGCCGGTCCGCGGGCCTGGCGTAGCTGCCCGCCAGCTCGTCGGTGGCGAACTCCAGCAGCTCGGCGGCCACCAGCTCCACCGGCTCCTGGGCCACCGCCGCCAGCACCATGTCCAGCGCCCGCGCCGGGTCGAGCTCGGCGTCGCGCACGGCGTCGCGGATGGCGTTGTAGAGCACCACCCTGGTCGGCGCCGCGGCGATCCGGGGGAGCAGCTCGGCGACCGGCTGCCAGCCGGCCGAGCCGAACCGGATCTTGGCCCAGCTGTCGTCGGCGCTGTCGGCCACCACCAGCCGCAGCGGGCCGCTGTCGCAGGCGCCCACCCGGACGGCGTCGGAGTGCAGGGTGACCTGCTCGTCCAGCCGTGGCCGGGCCTGGGCGTCGAAGCCGGTCACCCGCACGGTGTGCGGACGCTGCGAGCCGTCCGGTGAGCTACGGCTGAGCCACACCTCGCCGGCCGCCGGGCCGTCCTCGCCGTCCGGGCGCTGCTCGGCGGTCGGACCGTCCTCGCCGGCGGGGCGCTGCTCGGCGGTCAAGGTGTCCAGCCCGCTGGTCCGCAGCCAGCGCTGGGCCCAGCTGCCCAGGTCCACCGCGCCGGCATCGGTCCAGGCCGCGATCAGGTCGGCGAACTCGGCGTTGCCGAACTGGTGCCGCTGGAAGTGCAGGCGCAGGCCCGCGAAGAAGACCTCGTCGCCGAGGTGGGCAGCCAGCTGCTTGAGCACCGAGGCGCCCTTGGCGTAGGAGATGCCGTCGAAGTCGGTCAGCGCGGCGGCGGCGTCGGAGGAGCCGTTGCCGGCCACCGGGTGAGTCGAGGGCGCCTGGTCGGCGATTCGGCCCCAGTCCTTGCGGTGCAGGCCGAAATCGATCCAGGCCAGCTCTGCCAGGCCGCTCTGCTCGCCGGTCATCTCCGCGCACACCCGGTAGCCCATGTACTCGGCGAAGGACTCGTTGAGCCAGAGGTCATCCCACCAGCGCATGGTGACCAGATCGCCGAACCACATGTGCGCCATCTCGTGGGTGATGGTCGAAGCCCGGTCGCTGCGCTCACCGCGGGTGGCGGCGGAGCGGAAGATGTACTGGTCGCGAAGGGTGACGCAGCCCGGGTTCTCCATGGCGCCGGCGTTGAAGTCGGGCACGAAGGCCTGGTGGTACTCCCCGAACGGGTACCGGATGCCGAACAGCTCGTGATAGCGGTCCAGCGCCGCGGTGGTGACCCCGAGGATGTCAGCGGCCTCGGCCTGCAGGTGCGGGGCCAGCGACGCGCGGGCGTGCAACCCCACAGCGATGCCGTCGTGCTCGGTGGTGATCGAGGCGTAGGGACCGGCGACCAGGGTGACGAAGTAGGTCGCCAGCGGCCGGGTGCTCGCCAGCCGCCAGTGACCGGGCTCGGATCGGGTCGCCGCGCCGTTGCCGATCACCGTCCACTCGGGCGGGCAGCGGACCTCGAGGTCGAAGCCGGCCTTTAGGTCGGGCTGGTCGAAGCAGGCGAACCAGCGCGGCGCGGCGTCCAGGAAGGACATCGCGTACAGGTAGGTCTGGCCGTCGGCCGGGTCGACGTGGCGGTGCATGCCCTCGCCGTCGGTCGAGTAGGCCATGCGGGCCCGCACCCGCAGCGTGTTCTCCGGCCGCAGGCCGGTGAGCGGCAGCCGGCCGTCGACGAGGCCGGCCGGATCCAGGGGCTCGTCGTTGAGCAGCACCGACAGCACCCGCGACGCGCGCAGGTCCAGGAAGGTGCTGGCCGCCGTGTCCGCCGCCTGGAACTCGATGGTGGTGTCCGAGCTGAACTCCGGGCCGGCGTCGGTCAGATCCAGCGCGATCCGGTAGCTACGGACAGTAAGCAGTGCGGCGCGCTCAGCGGCTTCGACGCGGGTCAGGCTGGGCATGGCACGAAGCTACCTCGCACCCCCAGCGCAATTACGCCAGGTGACTACAACCACATTAATTAATCGCGCGCCCTTCGCGCATTCAGCGGGATGGCTCAAGCCCCCAACGCCGCGCCAGGTCGTTCACCGAACCGAAACACCGCGGGTCCTCGGCCGTAACAGGCTCAGCCGACGCTCGTTCCAGCGCGCTGTCCTGCTCGCACCCACCCGAGAAGAAGCGGAGACCTGAGTGTCACAAGCCATCCTCGCCGCTACCAGTTACGTGCCGTTCGACCCTGAGAACCTCAGCGGGGGCGACACGGCGTGGGTCCTGGCATCGGCATCGCTCGTCCTGCTCATGACCCCGGCGTTGGCGTTCTTCTACGGCGGGATGGTCCGGGCCAAGCACACCCTGGCCATGCTGATGCAGAACTTCGCCGCGATGGCGATCGTCAGCGTCACCTGGGTCGTCATCGGCTTCACCCTGGCCTTCGGCGGCACCGGCCGCTACATCGGCGACCTGCACTACCTGCTGATGCGCGACATCACCGACGTGGTGCCCGCCCTGGGATCGGCCCAGACCATGCCGACCATGGTCTTCGTGGCCTTCCAGATGACGTTCGCGATCATCACCCCGGCCCTGATCACCGGCTCGACGGCCGACCGGTGGAAGTTCGGCGCGTTCATCGCGTTCGTCTCCGCCTGGTCGATCCTGATCTACGCCCCGGTCGCGCACTGGGTCTTCAACGGCTACGGATTTCTCAACCAGTCCATGCAGTCAGCGGGCAAGTTCTTCGCCCAGGACTTCGCCGGCGGCACGGTGGTGCACATCAACGCCGGCGCCGCCGGCCTGGCGATGGCGCTGGTGCTCGGCCGGCGCCGTGGCTGGCCGCGGGAGAACATGCGCGGGCACAACATCCCGTTCGTGATGCTGGGCGCGGGCCTGCTGTGGTTCGGCTGGTTCGGCTTCAACGCCGGCTCCGCGCTGGCGGCCAACAACCTGGCCGGCTACGCCTGGGTGAACACCAACACCGCGACCGCGACCGCGATGCTGGGCTGGCTGATCGTGGAGAAGGTGCGCTACGGCAAGTCGACCGCGCTGGGAGCGGCCTCTGGAGCCGTGGCCGGGCTGGTGGCGATCACGCCGTGCGCCGGCTTCGTCAGCGTCAGCGGCGCGCTGGTCATCGGCCTGCTGGCCGGGGTGGGCTGCGCCTTCGCGATCTCCCTGAAGAACCGGCTCGGCTACGACGACGCGCTCGACGTGGTGGGCGTGCACTTCGTCGGTGGCTGGATCGGCACTCTGGCGCTCGGCTTCTTCTCCACCGACGTCACCAACCCCCTGGCCAACAACGGCGTCTTCTACGGCGGCGGCGGCCAGTACGGCGGCTGGAACCTGCTGCTGCACCAGGCCGAGGCAGCCGGCGTGGTCACGGTGTTCTCCTTCGTGGGCACCTTCATCATCGCCAAGGTCATCGGCCTGGTGATGAAGACCCGGGTCACCGAGGACGACGAGGCCACCGGCCTGGACCAGTCCATCCACGGTGAGACCGCCTATGACTTCGGTACGCTGACCGGCTCCGGCAGCGGGCAGTTCGCCCCGGCAGCCGCTGCGAGCAGGGAGAGGGTGCAGGCATGAAGCTGGTGACCGCGATCATCAAGCCTTTCAAGCTGGAGGAGGTCAAGCTCGCCCTGGAGAACCTCGGCGTCCAGGGCCTGACCGTCAGCGAGGTCTCGGGCTTCGGCCGCCAGCGCGGGCACACCGAGGTGTACCGGGGCGCGGAGTACACCGTCGACCTGGTGCCCAAGGTGCGGGTCGAGGTGCTGGTGCACGACGCCGACAAGGTGGTCGAGGCGATGGTGGAGGCCGCCCGGACCGGCAAGATCGGCGATGGCAAGGTCTGGGTGACCGAGGTCGAGACCGTGGTGCGGGTGCGGACCGGCGAACGGGATGACGACGCGCTCTGAGCGACCCGCCGGGTCGGCGCGGTCCATCAGGTCTGAGCGGTCCATCAGGTCCGACCGGGCCCGGCTGCTGGCCCGGGCCGATCTGACCGGTCCGCGGCTGCGGACCGGCCTGACCGAGATGTTCGACTCGTGGTTGGGCGGCTTGCTACCCCCGACGCCGGGAGTGGCGTTGCTGGCAGTGGGGGGCCTGGGCCGTCGTGAGCCCACCCCGTACGGCGATCTGGACCTGGTGCTGCTGCACGACGGCAAGGTGGCCGAGCTGTCCTCGGTCGCGGACTCGCTGTGGTACCCGATTTGGGATGCCGGGGTGGGCCTGGACCACTCGGTGCGCACGCCGCAGCAGGCGTTGGCGGTCGCCTCCGACGACCTCAAGGCCCTGCTGGGAATGCTCGATGCCCGCCACATCGCCGGGGACCCCGCGCTGACCGGGCTGGTGCGCGAGCAGGCGATCAGCCGGTGGCGCAGCAGCGCGCCGTCGAAGGTGGCGCAGCTGCAAGAGCTGGCCCGCAGCCGATGGGCCAGCCGGGGCGAGGCGTCCTTTCTGCTGGAGCCCGATCTCAAGGACAGCCGGGGCGGGTTGCGCGATTGGGTGGGACTACGCGCACTCGCCTCGGCCCATTTGCTGGACGTGACGCCGGCGATGCTGCAGGCCGGCACGGTGCTGCTGGACGTGCGGGGCGAGCTGCACCGCCTGTCCGGGCGCTCGGCCGACGTGCTGCGGGCCCAGGACCGCGACTCGGTCGCCCGGGCGCTGGGCCTGCAGGGCCCGGACGAGGCGCTGCGGGCGGTGCACGAGGCGGCTCGAACGCTGGCCTACGCCACCGACGTGGCCTGGCGCCGGGTGGCTGCCGCGCACAGCCGGCCGTCCCGGTCGCTGCTGCGCCGGTTGCGACCGGGGGAGCCGTCCGGCTCTGGCCCTGGCCTCTCAGAGCGCAAACCGCTGGCCAAGGACGTCGTCGCCCAGGGCGGCGAGGTGGTGCTGGCCCGAGACGCCGACCCGTGGGCCGACCCGGCGCTGACGCTGCGGGTGGCCCGGGCGGCCGCGACGGCGGACCTGCCGATCTCGGCCTACGCCCTGAGCCGGCTGGCCACCGAGGGCTCGGCGCTGCCCGAGCCCTGGCCGGCCGCGGCCAGGGATGAGTTCGTCGCGCTGCTGGGGACCGGCGCCCAGGCGGTGTCGGCGCTGGAGGCGCTGGATCAGCACGGCCTGCTGAGCCGGCTGTTGCCGGAGTGGGAGAACGTCCGGTTCAAGGCCCAGCACAACCCGGTGCACCTGTTCACCGTCGACCGCCACCTGATCGAGACCGCGGTGCGCGCCAGCGCGCTGGCCGCCGAGGTGGCCCGCCCGGACCTGCTCCTGGTGGGCGCGCTGCTGCACGACATCGGCAAGGGCTACCCCGGGGACCACTCGGTGACCGGCGCGGCGCTGGCCGGCCGGATCGCGACCCGGATGGGCTTCACCCCCGCCGACGCCGCCACCGTGGCCGCCCTCACCCGGCATCACCTGCTGCTGCCCGACACCGCCACCCGTCGCGACCTGGAAGACCCCTCCACCGTGCTGTCGGTGGTGACGGCGATCGGGAACTCGGTCGAACTGCTGGAACTGCTGCATTGCCTGACGATCGCCGACGCCGGAGCCACCGGCCCGGCGGCGTGGAGCGACTGGAAGGCCTCGCTCGTCAGCCAGCTCGTCCGGCGGGCCGGCGCGGTGCTCGGCGGCGGCCAGCTGCCGCCTGCGCAACCACCGTCGGAGGCGGTGCTGCGACTGGCCCGGCGCGGCGGGACAGAGGTGCTCATCGAGGGCGGCGACGTTCTGGTGGTGGCGCCGGACGCCGCCGGGTTGCTGTCCAACGCCTCCGGCCTGCTCGCGCTGCACTCCCTCGACGTGCAGGCCGCCGAGGTGCGCACCGTGCGGGGCATGGCGGTCAACCGGTTCACAGTCTCGCCGCGGTTCGGACAGCTGCCCGACCCGGCGCTGCTCAACGCCGACCTTCGCCGGATCCTGGCCGGCACGCTGGCCCTGGATGAGCGGTTGCGCGTCAAGGAGCGGGCCTACCGGAATTCTGAGGACGCCGGGCATACAGCCCAGCGGCCACCCCGGTTGCTCTGGTTCGACGACGAGGCCACCGACGCCACCGTCCTGGAAGTCCGGGCTCGGGACGCGATCGGCCTGCTGCACTGGCTGACCGCCGCGCTGGAGAGGGCCGGGGCCGACATCCGCTCGGCCCGGATCTCCTCGCTGGGCGCGCACGTGGTCGACGCGTTCTACCTCACTGACGCCGACGGCAAGTCGCTGTCCCCAGCGCATCAGGAGCGGGTCGCCGAGGCCATTGAGACGGCGCTGAGCGGCTGAGGCGTTGACAGCGGCCACGCGGGGCGAACGGTCTGGCCCGATCAACCCGATTTAGAGTGGCTGGGTGAGCAACCACCCCAGCCCGCCGGACGGGCCGCCCGGGCTGAGCCTGTCCCAGCTGACGGGTTGGTTCGACGCCACCCTGCCCGGCCTGCGAGCCGGTGAGCTCAGCGCCGAGCCGATCGTGGGTGGCCGGTCCAACCTGACCTACCGGCTCACCGACGGCACGTCGCAGTGGGCGCTGCGCCGGCCGCCCATGGGCCACGTGCTGCCCACCGCGCACGACATGGCGCGGGAGTTCACCGTGATCTCGGCGCTGCACGGCTCCGCGGTGCCGGTGCCCGAGCCGATCGCGCTGTGCGCCGACCGCGAGGTGCTGGGGGAGCCGTTCTACCTGATGTCCTTCATCGACGGGGTGGTGATCGATGACCCCGGCCTGCTGCCGAGCCCGGCGGCGGCCAGGCGCAGCACCGAGGCGCTGGTGGACACCCTGCTCGCGCTGCACCAGATCGAGCCGACGGCGGTCGGGCTGACCGAGTTCGGCCGTGCCGAGGGTTTCCTGCGACGCCAGGTGGCCCGCTGGCATAAGCAGTTTCAGGCCTCGGTTCCCGAAGGCAGCGCGCTGGAGGCCGACGTGGTCCAGAGCCTGAGCGCGCAGCTGCCCACCTCCTCGCGGGCCGGCATCGTGCACGGTGACTACCGGCTCACCAACGTCCTGTTCGAACGGGACTTCACCGACGGCCGCGCCGTCATCCAGGCGGTGGTGGACTGGGAGATGGCGACGCTGGGCGATCCGCTGACCGATGTCGGCCTGCTCTACGTCTATCACGAGCAAGCCCGGGCCGCCGGCGGGGTGATGCCGGACTTCCCTAGTTCACAAGGGTTTCTCTCCGCCGATGAGATGGTGCGTCGCTACGCCCGGGCCAGCGGGATCGACGTCGGCGCCCTGGGCTGGTACATCGCCTTCGGTTACTTCAAGCTCGCCGTGATCGCGGCGGGCATCCATGCCCGCTTCGCACAGGGCAAGACCGTCGGCGAGGGTTTTGAGATCTTCGGCGCGCTGCGCGATTCCACTCTGGCCGCCGCCCACTCACAGCTCGGAGAGCTCTAGATGGACTTTCAGCACAGCGCCCGCTCGGTAGAACTGCAGGCCGCGCTGTCGGCCTTCCTGACCGAGGTCATCTATCCCGCCGAGGCGGAGTTTCACCAGCAGGAGCAACAGAATCGCCGCGCCGGCACGCCGTTTCGCACTCCGGCGATGATGACCGAGCTCAAAGCCGAGGCGCGCCGCCGCGGGCTGTGGAACCTGTTCCTGCCCGATGACCGGTACGGCGCCGGGCTGTCGGTGCTGGACTACGCGCCGCTGGCCGAGCTGTCGGGCCGGGCGCCGAGCCTGGCGCCGGAGGCGATGAACTGCTCGGCGCCCGACACCGGCAACATGGAGCTGCTGGCGATGTTCGGCACCCCGCGCCAGCACGAGCAGTGGCTCGCGCCGCTGCTGGCCGGCGAGATCCGATCCTGCTTCTCGATGACCGAGCCCGACGTGGCCTCCTCGGACGCGACCAACATCGCCACCCGGATCGTCCGCGACGGCGATTACTACGTCATCGACGGGCGAAAGTGGTGGTCTACCGGCGCGATGCGCGAAGAGTGCCGGCTCGCGATCGTGATGGGGGTGTCCGATCCGGACGCCGACCGGCATGCCCGGCACTCGATGATCCTGGTGCCGCTGGACACCCCCGGAGTCACCGTGCACCGCTCCACCACGGTGTACGGCTATGACGACGGCCCGCACGGCGGTCACGCCGACATCAGCTTCGACGGGGTGCGGGTGCCGGCCGACAACCTGCTCGGCCCGCAGGGCGGCGGGTTCGCGATGGCGCAGGCCCGGCTGGGTCCCGGTCGGATCCATCACTGCATGCGATCGCTGGGAATGGCCGAACGGGCGCTGGAGCTGATGACCCGCCGGGCCTGCGAGCGCGAGGCGTTCGGCGGGCCGCTGTCGGACCAGGGGGTGATTCGGGAGTGGATCGCCGAGTCCCGGCTGGCCATCGAGCAGGCCCGGTTGCTGGTGCTCAAGGCGGCTTGGCTGATCGACACCGTCGGCGTCAAGCAGGCCGCTGTCGAGATCGCCGCCATCAAGGTCGCCGCGCCCCGGGCGGCCTCCTACGTGCTGGACCGGGCGATCCAGGTCTTCGGCGCCGCCGGGGTGTCCGGTGACACCCCGCTGGCCGAGATGTGGGCAGGCCTGCGGACCCTGCACCTGGCCGACGGGCCGGACGAGGTGCACCTGCGCAGCCTGGCCAGGGTCGAGCTCAACCGGGCCCGGACGGCCGGCCCCGCTCCGCGGCCGGATGCGGCCAGCTGAGCGACCAGCTGAGCGGAGGCCTCCGGGCGAGTGGGGCAGATCCCGCCAGACGCGGTCCGCGCTCGCCGCGAGGTCTCAGTGACCTCGCGGTACGGTCTTGCGGGTGATCAACGAGCCGCCGGCCTGGCGCCGGCCCAACGGTGTGACGCAACCGGCGGACAACGCCGCCGAACTGGGCAGTCGCACGCCGCCGGCGCCTGAGCTGGCGCGGTTCTTCCCGTCCGAGGCGGGCCGGTCATGACCGGCAGCTGGGGACTGACCCTGCCGCTGCCCGGCCTGGACCTGGCCGCGCACGCCGAGCTGGTGCGAGCGCTGCCGGACTGGGGCTTCACCGACGCCTGGTCCTCGGAGACCGCCGGCGCCGACGCCTTCACCCCGCTGGCGCTGGCCGCGGCGTGGGAGCCCCGGCTGTACCTGGGCACCGCGATCGTGCCGGTGTTCACCCGTGGGCCGGCGCTGATCGCGCAGTCCGCGGCGACCCTGGCATCCCTGGCGCCGGGCCGGTTCAGCCTGGGGCTGGGCGCCTCAAGCCCGGTGATCGTCGAGCAGTGGAACGGCGTCGCCTTCGACCAGCCCTACCGCCGGACCCGTGACGTGCTGCGATTCGTCACCCGGGCGTTGAGCGGCGAGAAGGTCAGCGCCGACTTCGACACCTTCACCGTCTCGGGCTTCCGGCTGGAGCAGCCGCCGCCGATGCCGGTGCCCATCCTGCTCGCGGCGCTGCGCCCGCAGATGCTGGCGCTGGCAGGCCGAGAGGCCGACGGCGCGATCTTGAACTGGCTGGCCGCCACCGACGTCGACCGCTGCCGGACCGCTATCGCCAACCCGGCCAGCCGGGTCGTGGCGCGGATCTTCGTGTGCCCGACAGAGGACGCCGACTACGCGCGGAAGCTGGGCCGCCGACTGCTCGCGACCTACCTCAACGTGCCCGCCTACGCCGAGTTCCACCGGTGGCTGGGCCGCGGGCCCCGGCTGGAGCGGATGTGGCAGCTCTGGGAGGACGGCGACCGGGCCGGCGCGGCGCAGGCAGTGCCCGATGACGTGGTCGACGAGCTGGTGCTGCACGGCAGCCCGCGCAGCTGCCGTGACCAGGCGCTGCGCTACGTCGAGGCCGGCGTGCAGATCCCGGTGCTCGCGGTGCTGCCCACCCCTGAGGCGGCTGACCAGCAGGGCCTGGCCGCGGTGCTCGCCGAGCTCGGGCCGGCCAGGCTGGCGCAGTCGCCGGACGTGGCTAAGTCGGTGGCAGTCGCCGTGGAAAGCGGCGCCGCGGAGGGTGGCCGGTGAGGATCGCCGACGCGGTGATCGTGGTGACCGGCGCCGGCAGCGGCATCGGCGCGGGCCTGGCCCGGCGCTTCGTCGCCGAGGGCGCCCGCGCGGTGGTGCTGACCGACCGCGACCTCGCCGCTGCCGAAGCGGTCGCCGCCGAGCTGGGCAACCGGGCCTCGGCGGTCGGGCTGGACGTCACCGACGAGGCAGCGGTGGCCGCAGCGGTGGCCGACGTGCTGGTCGAGCACGGCCGGATCGACCTGTTCTGCTCCAACGCCGGCGTCGCGACCGGCGCCGGGCTCGAGGGCGGCGCCGGGCTCGAGGGCGGCGCTGAACCCAAAGGCGGCGCTGAACCCAAAGGCGGGGCGTCTGACGTCTGGCAGCGGGCCTGGGAGGTGCACGTGATGGCTCATGTGCACGCGGCCCGGGCGGTGCTGCCGGCCATGATCGCCGCCGGTGGCGGCTACCTGCTCAACACCTCCTCGGCCGCGGGCCTGCTCAGCGCGCCCGGCGACGCGCCCTACACCGCCAGCAAGCACGCCGCGGTGGGGCTGGCCGAATGGCTGGCCTACACCTACCGCGACCGCGGCATCCGGGTCAGCGTGCTGTGCCCTATGGGCGTGGACACCCCGCTGCTGATGGACGGCCTGGCCGCCGGGTCCCCGGCCGCGGCGGCGGTCGCCGCCTCCGGCCCGGTGATCGGCGTCGACGAGGTGGCCGACGCCGTCGTGGAAGCTGTGACCAACGAGGCATTCCTGGTCCTGCCGCATCCGCAGGTGGGTAAATTCTGGGCAACCAAGGCAGCCGACGTCGAAGGCTGGCTGACCAGCATGTCCCGGTTGGCCGGTCACAGCGGCGCCACAGCAGGTGATGGCGAGTGAGGATCGCAGCGAGCGCCAGCGAGTGAGGATCGCAGCGAGCGCCAGCGAGCGGGGATCAGAGCGAACGGGCGATGAGCGCTCGCGCGAAAGAGCAAGGGAAGGATTGAGCATGGCTGGAGTGCAGGATCGGGTGGCGCTGGTGACCGGGGGCGCGCAGGGCATCGGCGAGGCGATCGCGACCCGGCTGGCCGGCGACGGCGCCAGGGTCGCGGTGCTGGACCTCAACGCCGACGCCGCGGCGGCCACCGCCGAGCGGATCGGCCGCGGCGCCATCGGCATCGGCGCCGATGTCAGCAAGGCCGACCAGGTGCAGGCCGCGGTCGAGGCGGTGGTGGCCGAGTTCGGCGCCCTGCACATCCTGGTCAACAACGCCGGCGTCCTGCGCGACAACATGCTGTTCAAGATGTCGGAGGAGGACTGGGACACGGTGATGAACGTGCACCTCAAGGGCGCCTTCCTGTGCACCCGGGCGGCCCAGGCGCACATGGTCACCGCCAACTACGGCCGGATCATCAACATGTCCTCGACGTCGGCGCTGGGCAACCGCGGCCAGGCCAACTACGCCACCGCCAAGGCCGGCCTGCAGGGTTTCACCAAGACGCTGGCCATCGAGCTGGGCCAGTTCGGGGTGACGGTCAACGCCATCGCGCCCGGCTTCATCGAGACCGCCATGACCAAGGCCACCGCCGAACGGATCGGAACCGACATCGACACGATGCGTGCGGCGGTGGCGGCCTCGGTGCCGGTCCGTCGCGGCGGCGTGCCGGATGACATCGCCAACACCGCGGCGTTCTTCGCGGGCGAGGAGTCCGGCTACGTCACCGGCCAGGTCATCTACGTCGACGGCGGTCGCGGCCTGCTCTAGCGGCCAGGGCAGCCAGCGCTAGTGGGTCACGTAACCTGAAGCCCTAGGTTCCCCGGGCCAGTGGCGCCCGGCCTCCGCCGTACGAGCAGTCCGAGGGGTTTCGCGTGTTCGACACACTGTCTGATCGGCTGAACAAGGTCTTCACCGGCCTGCGAGGCAAGGGCCGGCTGTCCCAGGCCGACATCGACTCGGTGGCCCGTGAGATCCGGATCGCGCTGCTCGAGGCCGACGTCGCGCTGCCGGTGGTGCGCCAGTTCATCTCGGCGGTGAAGGAGCGGGCCGCCGGTGAGGAGGTCAGCCGGGCGCTCAACCCTGCCCAGCAGGTCATCCAGATCGTCAACGAAGAGCTGATCACGATCCTGGGCGGCCAGACCCGGCGGCTGCAGTACGCCAAGAACCCGCCGACGGTGATCATGCTGGCCGGCCTGCAGGGCGCCGGTAAGACCACCCTGGCCGGAAAGCTGGCCCGCCACCTCTCCGACCTGGGCCACGCCCCGGTGCTGGTGGCCTGTGACCTGCAGCGCCCCAACGCGGTCAACCAGCTGCAGGTGGTCGGTGAGCGAGCCGGGGTGGCGGTCTATGCGCCGCAGCCTGGTAACGGGGTGGGCGACCCGGTCTCGGTCGCCCGCGACTCGCTGGAATTCGCCCGGCGCTCCCAGCACGACATGGTCATCGTCGACACGGCCGGCCGGCTGGGCATCGACACCGAGCTGATGCGCCAGGCCGCCGACATCCGCGACGCGGTGCAGCCGCAGGAGATCCTGTTCGTGCTCGACGCCATGGTCGGCCAGGACGCGGTCAACACCGCCGAGGCTTTCCGCGACGGCGTCGGCTTCACCGGCGTAGTGCTCACCAAGCTCGACGGCGACGCCCGCGGTGGCGCGGCGCTGTCGGTGCGCTACGTGACCGGCCAGCCGATCATGTTCGCCTCCAACGGCGAGAAGCTCGAAGACTTCGACGTCTTCCACCCGGACCGGATGGCTTCCCGCATCCTGGGCATGGGCGACATGCTGACCCTGATCGAGCAGGCCCAGAAGACCTTTGACGCCGATGAAGCCGAGCGGATGGCTTCCAAGATCACCAGCGGCAACCAGTTCACGCTGGAGGACTTCCTCGAGCAGCTGCAGGCGATCCGGCGGATGGGCCCGATCGGCAACCTGCTGGGCATGTTGCCCGGCGCCGGTCAGATGAAGGAGGCGCTGGCCCAGGTCGATGACAAGGACCTGGACCGGACCGCGGCCATCATCCGGTCGATGACCCCGGCCGAGCGGGAGGACCCCAAGCTGATCAACGGCTCCCGCCGCCTGCGGATCGCCAACGGCTCGGGCGTCACCGTGAGCGAGGTCAACAGCCTGGTCGACCGGTTCTTCGAAGCCCGCAAGATGATGGCCAAGATGACCGGTGGCATGGGGATGCCCGGCGCCCGGCGGGCCAACAGCAACAAGAACAACCGCAAGAACAAGAAGGGCAAGAACAAGCAGGCCGGACGCGGCCCGAGCCAGCCCAGGATGCCGGCTGGATTGCCCGGGGGACTCCCCGGCGGGTTGCCGGGCGGCCTGGGAGCCAGCGGCTTCGGCTCAGGCGGGATCCCCGGGCTGCCGCCGGGCACCGAGCTGCCCGACATCTCCAAGTTCAAGTTCCCGAAGGCCTGACCCTGTCAGCGGTCGCTGCCCGGCCTTCTCGCCGGCTCAGCGGTCGCTGCCCGGCCTTCAGCGGTCGCCGACGGCGCGCCCGCCGGCTCAGCGGTCGCCGACGGCGCGCCTGCCCGCTCAGCGGTTGCTGGCGGTAGGAGCTGAGTTGCCCCAGTTCGACCAGTCGGCCGGGGCGCTGGTCGGCATGCCGGTGAGGTGGCCTTGCAGGGTGTCCACCCCGAGGCCGGCCAGGCAGGCCAGCTCGCTGGCCGTCTCGACCCCTTCGGCCACGACGGTGGCGCAGGAGCCGCGGGCGAAGGTCACCATCGCGCCCACCAGCGCGCTGCGGGCGGTGTCCTGGTCCACTCCCGAGACGATCGCCCGGTCGATCTTGATGATGTCCGGCGCGAGCGCGACGATGTGCCGGAATGAGGCATAACCGGCCCCGGCGTCATCCACCGCCAGCCGGATGCCGTGTTCGCGAAGCCGCATGCGGGCCTCGATCAGCGGCGCGTAGTCCTCGATCGAGGAGTGCTCGGTGACTTCGAGCACCAGCCGGTCAGGCCGGATCTGCGTCGAGCGGAGCACACCGAGCAGGGCGTTGCTGGCGAAGGTGGCCGGAGAGACGTTGACCGCGACGTAGACGTCCGGTGGCAGGCCGGCAGCGGCCTCAAGCGTGCTGCGCACCGCCAGCAGGTCCAGCTGCAGGGCGCGGTCCACCAGTTCGGCGTCACTGAACCACTGCCGCGGCGTGATCAGCGGGTCGCCGCCGAACCGGGCCAGCGCCTCGACGCCGACCACTCGCATGTCGTGGGCGTTGACCACGGGTTGAAAGGCGATGGTCAGGTCACCGGCGCGGATCACCTCGTCGATCCGCCGGAACAACTGGCGAAGCCGGCGCTGCTCGCCGAACTGGTGGGCCAGCACCTTCCAGAGCGCGAGGCATTGCAGCGGCAGCACCACCACAGCCAGCAGCGAGGCCCCGATCACGAGGCCGCCAGGGCCGTCGGACTGAGGGCCGCGGTCGATCAGCAGGACGAGGGGCCCGGTCACGACGATCAACAGGTCCAGGATCGTGATGGTGACGAGAAGACGCCACAATCGACGGTCCGGCATTCGCTCGCCCCCCGGTTCGGGCTTGGTCTGGAGTACCGCGTGGATGCTGTCTCGCGACGCCCGCGGCGTCGAGGTCCTGCAGCTGCAGCCTACCTGCACCCATTGCGCGGCAGTTGGAAACGGTGGTATCGCCTCAGGCTGCCTTGAGCCGGCTCGCACCGCTTCCGACGGCCCGTGGCCCGGGCTGTGGAGCAGCCGGAGCTAGGCTGCCTCAGTGACCATGACCGGTCGCCATCGTCGAAGTCCAGCGCCGGGGAGTGCCGCATGGTCGAGCCGCCAACCGAGACCGCAGCCGACATCGCCGCGGGGTACGCCTTCAGCGCAGCGGCGCTGGAGCTGGGGTCGGTGGTGCTGGACGGCGCGGCCTATCCCTCTCACCGGGTGCGCATTCCACTAAGCATGCTGACCAGGCACGGACTGATCGCCGGAGCGACCGGAACCGGCAAGACCAAGACCCTGCAGTTGTTGGCCGAGCAGCTCTCGGCCGCGGGTGTGCCGGTGGTGGCCGCCGACATCAAGGGCGACCTGTCCGGCCTGGCCAGCCCCGCTCAACCGGCCCAGCCCGGTGACCGGGTGTCCGCACGCGCCGGCGACACCGGCGACGACTGGCAGCCGACCGGTTTTCCGGTGGAGTTCCTGGCACTGGGCGGACTGGGCAGTGGGGTGCCGGTACGCGCCACCATGACGTCCTTCGGCCCGTTGCTGATGGCCAAGATCCTGGACTTGAACGAGACCCAGGAGTCTTCGTTGGCGCTGATCTTCCACTACGCCGACTCGGCCGGGCTGCCGCTGTTGGATCTGAAGGACCTGCGGGCGCTCATCCAGTACCTGACCTCGGAGGAGGGCCAGGACGCGCTGGCCGGCATCGGCGGCCTGAGCAAGGCCACCGCCGGGGTGATCCTGCGGTCGCTGATCACGTTGGAGAACAACGGCGGCGAGGCGTTCTTCGGTGAGCCAGAGTGGGAGCCCGCTGACCTGATCCGCACCGACGAGGCCGGCCGCGGCGTGATCTCGGCCCTGGAGCTGTCGGCGGTGCAGGACAAACCGCGGTTGTTCTCGACCTTCTTGATGTGGCTGCTGGCCGAGCTGTTCTCCGAGCTGCCCGAAGTGGGTGACCTCGACAAGCCGAAGCTGGTGTTCTTCTTCGACGAGGCGCACCTGCTGTTCAGCGACGCCTCCAAGGCCTTTCTGGAGCAGCTCACCCAGACCGTCCGGCTGATCCGGTCCAAGGGCATCGGGATCTTCTTCGTCACCCAGGTGCCGGCTGACGTGCCCGACAGCGTGCTGGGCCAACTGGGCAACCGGGTGCAGCACGCGCTACGCGCTTTCACCCCCGACGACGCCAGCGACCTGGCCAAGGCGGTGCGCACCTACCCCAAGACGGCTCACTACGAGCTGACCGAGCTGCTCACCCAGCTCGGGATCGGCGAGGCGGTGGTCACGGTGCTGTCCGAGCGGGGGGCCCCGACGCCGGTGGCCTGGACCCGGTTGCGGGCTCCGCGCTCGCTGATGGCCCAGCTGGACCCGGCCGATCAGGCTCAGGCGGTCGCCGGCTCGCCGCTGCTGGCCAAGTACGGCGCGTCGATCGATCGCGAGTCGGCGTATGAGAAGCTGGCCGCCCGATTGGAGCCGGACGAGCCTGCTGCCCAGCCAGAGGAGCCAGAAGCCGGCCAGAAGCCGGCCGGGCGCGCCGGGCCGGCCGACCGGACGCCGGCGGACTCCCCGCAGCCGGGCGCGGGCGGCGCGGTCGCTGACGTCCTCGGCTCGACGGCGTTCAAGTCCTTCGCGCGGTCGGCGGCCACGGTGCTCGGTCGCGAGATCACCCGGTCGTTGTTCGGCACCGCCAAGCGGCGGCGGCGCCGATGAGCGCGCTGCACCTGCGTGGGGTCTTCCTGCCGGAGGAGGAGCAGCGCGACGCCTGGATCATCGACGGCAGGCTGAGCTTCGAGCCGGTGTCCGGCGCCGAGACCATCGCCACCGGGGGCTGGATCCTGCCCGGTTTCGTCGACGCCCACTGCCATATCGGCGTCACCACCGACGGCTGGGTCGACCATGAGGGCCAGGTCGAGCAGGCGCTGTTGGACCGCGACGCCGGCGCCCTGCTGCTGCGCGACGCCGGCTCACCGGTGGACAACACCGGCGTGCAGCGCCGTCCCGACCTGCCGCGGCTGGTGCGGGCCGGGCGCCACATCGCCCGTCCCCGCCGCTACATCCGCGACCTCGGCGTCGAGGTCGAACCGCAGGACCTGGTGGCCGAGGTGGAGCACCAGGCAGCTCGGGGCGACGGCTGGATCAAGCTGGCCGCCGACTGGATCGACCGCTCGGTCGGGGACCTGGCGCCGACGTGGCCGGATGACGTGCTGGCGGCGGCTATCGCCCGCGCTCACGAGCTCGGCGTGCGGGTGGCCGCGCACACCTTCAGCGAACAGGCGTTGCCGGGGCTGATCAAGGCCGGCATCGACTCCATCGAGCACGGCACCGGGATCACCGCCGACCTGCTGGACGAGATCGCCCGCCGGGGGATCGCGGTGGTGCCGACGCTGATCAACATCGACACCTTTCCCGAGATCGCCAGCGCGGCGCAGGAGAAGTTTCCGGCCTACGCCGCGCACATGCGGGCGCTGCACCGCGATTCCCGGCAACGCATCCGTGACGCCTTCGAAGCCGGCGTGCCGATCTACACCGGAACCGACGCCGGTGGCTCGCTGCCGCACGGCCTGATCCGCGAGGAGATCACCGCTCTGGTGCAGGCCGGCATTCCGCAGGCCGACGTCATCGCCCAGGCATCGTGGCAAGGCAGGCAGTGGCTGGGATTCGCGGGTCTGACCGAGGGTGCGCCGGCCGACCTGGTGGTGTTCGACCGCGATCCGCGGACGGAGCTGGCCACCTTGTACGAGCCGCGCCGGATCGTGCTCGACGGCCGGGTCATCTGCTGAGGGGTGCGCCCGTGACAACCGCGCGGCGGCGTCGCGCCATCGCGCTGCGTGGCTGGGCGGTCGCCGTGGCCGTGTACCTGGCGGCGGTATTCCATCGCACGTCGCTGGGCGTGGCCGGCCTGCAGGCAGCGGACCGGTTCAGCATCAGCGCCAGCCAGCTGAGTGTCTTCGTCCTGCTGCAGCTGGGGATCTACGCCGGGATGCAGATTCCGACCGGAATCCTGGTCGACCGCTACGGCCCGCGCCGGCTGCTGGTGGTGGCCGCCTGCACGATGGGAGTCGCCCAGCTGCTGTTCGCGGCGGCCGAGAGCTACCCGGTGGCGCTGCTGGCCAGGGCGCTGCTCGGCCTGGGCGACGCCCTGACGTTCGTCTCCGTGCTGCGGTTCGCCGCCGGGCAGTTCGCGCCGAACCGGTATCCGGTGGTGGTCTCGATCACCGGCACGCTGGGCCAGATCGGCAACCTGGTGGCGACCCTGCCGCTGACCGCGCTGCTGCACGGAGTCGGCTGGACACCGACCTTCCTCGGCGCCGGGCTGCTGTCCCTGGTCAGCGGGGCCGCGGTCTACCTGCTGCTGCCCCGCGCGCCCCGGATGCCACGCGGCTCGCGCCAGGGCACAGCGCTGCTGGCCTCGCTGCTCAGCGTCGGCCGCCGGGTCAACGCCGCCTGGTCGCTGGCCGGCACCAGGGTCGGCTTCTGGCTGCACTTCGCGTCGATGTCGACCTCGCTGGCCTTCGGGGTGCTGTGGGGCGTGCCGTTCATGGTCGAGGGCCAGCGGTTGAGCCGCAACGCCGCCGGCGCGGTGCTGCTGTTCAGCGTGCTGCTGGCCATTGTGATCGGGCCGCCGATCGGTTACCTGATCGGCCGGCGCCCGGCCACCCGGGTGCCGCTGGCGATCGGCGTCAACCTGCTGACGGTGCTGGGCTGGTACGCGGTGCTGGCCGCCTTCTCGCACCCGATGCCGTACTGGTTGCTGCTGGCGCTGGTGCTGGTGACCACCGCCGGCGGCCCGATCTCCTCGATCGGCTTCGCGCTGGCGCGTGACTACAACGGCCCGGCGATCGTCGGCACCGCGACCGGGGTGGTCAACGTGGCCGGTTTCGTGGCCGCGATCGTCGCCTGCCTGAGTGTGGGCTGGACGCTGGACCTACGGGGTTCGGCGAGCTTGGGCAGTTACCGGCTCGCCTTCGCCGTGGCGGTCACGGTGCAGGCCTTCGGCCTGGCGCAGACGGTGCGCTGGTGGCTGCTGGCCCGGCGCCGGGTGCTGCGCGCCCAGCAAGAGGGCAAGCCGACCCCGGTTCACATCGTGCGGCGCCGCTGGGACCTCAGCTGACGCTCAACAGCTCTGGGATGCTGCCCATGCTGCCGGCCGCGACGACGTCACCCACACAGGAGAGCGACCTTGGCCACGCCTGCGGATTGTCATGCACGGCCCGGGCGCGTCCGGTGACCGAGTCCAGGAAGTGGATTCGCCCGTCGTAGTCGCCCACGACCAGCTCGCGGTCCTTGTCACGCCATGCGACGCTGCGGGCCGCCGAGGCCGACACCCAGAAGGCGCCCACGTCACCTAGCGCGGAGTCCAGGACGTAGACCCAGCCGGTCTCGGTGGTGATCGCGAGCCGGTCACCTGATCGCGACCAGCAGCAGGACTCGATCGACTCGTCATAGCTCCTGGTGGCAAGGCTGAGCACGCTAGCCTCCTCGACCACCCTGCTGAGGGTGGTCCCTCCGTCCTTGCCGACCGTGGCGATCAGGCCGCTGTCGCTGATCGACACGCCCGTGCACTGCGAGGCGTGTGAGGCCACGTCGCCCAGGTAGCGGCTGGCCAGGGCGTCCCACAGGGACGCGACGCCGTCCTCGGAGACACACACCATCCGCCGGCCGTCCGGCAGCCAGGTGACCGAGTTGATGTCTTCGGTGTGCCGGCCCAGCACGCAGAGCGGCCGGCTGGTCTGGTTGATATCCCAGACCATGACGAGCTTGTCGGCCGAGGATGAGGCCAGCAGATCGAGGTGCCTGGGGTTCCAGGACACCCCGCTGACCAGGCGGCGGTGCAGCAGGGCCGCGCGGGGCAGTGCCCTTGCGGGCTCGACGAGGTCCCAGACCAGCACGGTGCCGTCGAAGGACGCGCTGGCCAGCATGCGAGCGTCCTGCCGCACGGCCACGTCGGTTATCGGTGCGCCGTGCTCCCCGACGACTAGCGCCGAAACCGCGCTTGACCTGCCCATGCTCAACCCCGTCTGTCGCTTCGACAACGTCCGAGACACCTGCCCAGCAGTGGCTCACCTGTCATCCGGGCAGGCCATGCGGGCCGGTTTCACAGGCCGGCGCCGCTTGTCGTCAATGTATCCATAACTCTATCTAATGTCCTTAAGTGACGCGCACTGGACATTTTGACTATACGTTTCTCCGCTGGCGGCGTTGCGCGCTTGCGAATCGCCCTCGTCGGTCCTATATGGTCGGGGCATGGCGCAGGCACATGGCAGCGTGGCGATCACTGGCGGCTACGTGGTTCCGATCGAGGGAGAACCCGTTCCGAACGGCACGGTCGTGATCACCGACGGCAAGATCACCGCGGTCGGGGCGAAGGCCCGGGTCCCCAGAGGTATGCCGGTGGTGGACGCGACCGGCAAGTGGGTGCTGCCCGGCTTCGTCGACGCTCACGCCCACCTGGGGGTCTATGAGGAGGGCGAGGGCTGGGCCGGTGACGACGTCAATGAGATGACCGATCCGAACGGGGCCCGGCTGCGCGCCCTGGACGCGATCAACCCTGCCGACGAAGGGTTCTCCGACGCTCTGGCCGGCGGGGTGACCTCGTGCGTGGTCAAGCCGGGCAGCGGGAACCCGATCGGCGGTCAGACGGTGGCCATCAAGACCTGGGGCCGCATCGTCGACGAGATGGTGATCAAGTCCCCGGCGAGCGTCAAGAGCGCGCTCGGTGAGAACCCCAAGCGGGTCTACGGCGACCAGCGCAAGCTCCCCTCGACCAGGCTGGGGGTCGCCGCGGTGATCCGCAGCGCGCTGACCCACGCCCAGGACTACCGGGTCAGGCGGGACGCCGCGCTGAAGAAGAAGGAGCCTTTCGAGCGCGACCTGTCCGCCGAGGTGCTGGTCAAGGTGCTGGAGGGCGAGCTGCCGTGGTGCCAGCACACCCACCGCGCCGACGACATCTCCACCGCGATCAGGCTGTCCGAGGAGTTCGGGTACCGGCTGATCATCAACCACGCCACTGAGGCCTACCTGCTGGCCGACGTGATCGCCGAGCGCGGGATCGCCTGCATCGTCGGCCCGTTGTTTCACACCAGGAGCAAGGTCGAGGTGCGCAACCGCAGCATGGCGACGGCCGGCAAGCTGGCCAACGCCGGGGTCACCGTGGCGCTGACCACCGACCACCCGGTGGTGGCGATCGACTTTCTGGTGCACCAGGCGACCTTCGCGGTCCGCGAAGGCATGTCGCGTGAGGACGCGTTGCGCGCGATCACCATCAACCCCGCCAGCATTCTCGGCTTCGCCGACCGGGTGGGCTCGCTGACCAGGGGCAAGGACGGCGACGTGGCGATCTGGTCAGGCGACCCGCTGGACGTCCTGCAGCGAGCCGAGCGGGTCTTCGTCTCGGGTCAGGACGTCTACCGCTACGCCGACGGCCGTGGCGTGGTCAGCAACCCCTATCGGGTCGGCTGATCACGCACTGCGCCGGCTAGAGCGGCTGGACCGCGTTGTTCTTGATGACGTCGCTGAACCACAGGGCCGAGTCCTTGGGCGTGCGCGCCTGGCTGTCGTAGTCCACGTGCACCATGCCGAAGCGCTTGGAGTAACCCCACGCCCACTCGAAGTTGTCCAGGAAGGACCACAGGTAGTAGCCGCGGACGTCGGCGCCGCCCTCGATGGCCGCGTGCACGGCGGCCAGGTGCCGGCGGACGTAGTCGATCCGATCGAGGTCGTGCACCTGCCCGTCGCCGGTCAGGACGTCGTCGAAGGCCGCCCCGTTCTCGGTGACTGCCATCGGCGTCTCGGGATAGTCGCGGTGCACCCTCAGCAGCAGGTCGGTGAAGGCCTCGGGCACGATCGGCCAGCCCATCGCGGTGTAGGGCCCGGGCTGGGGGACCGAGTACGCCAGGTCGGTGCCCGGCCACGGCGAGGGGCCAGCCTCGGACTGGTGCGGATCGTTCACCCAGCGGCCGGTCACCTCGGCCCTGATCTGGGCCGAGGGCGCGGCCACCTTGCTCGGCGCGTAGAAGTTGACGCCCAGCACGTCGATTCCGGCGTTGATCTCGGCCAGGTCGCCGTCGGCCACGAACGACCAGTCGGTGATGTGGCTGGTGTCGCGCAGCAGCGCCGGCGGATAGCTGCCGCGCAGCATCGGGTCCAGGAACACCCGGTTGGCGATGGCGTCGACGTGCTCTGCGGCGGCCAGGTCCTCGGGGCTGTCGGAGGCCGGAAGGACCTGCGCCAGGTTCAGCGTGACCGACAGCCGGGTGGAGGCCGGAGTCACCCCTCGCAGGACCGACACGGCTCGGCCATGGGCCAGGTTCAGGTGGTGGGCCACCGTGAGCGCGGTGGCGTTGTCGGTGACTCCGGGCGCGTGCACTCCTGAGGAGTGCCCGAGAAACGCTGTGCACCACGGCTCGTTCAGGGTTGTGATGGTCGGCACCCGGTCACCGAGCGCTCGGCCGATCACCTCGGCGTAGTCGGCGAACCGGCCTACCGTGTCGCGGTTGGCCCAACCGCCCTGCAACTGCAGCGCCTGCGGCAGGTCCCAGTGGTACAGCGTCAGCAGTGGCGTGATGGCGCGCTCGAGCAGGCCGTCCACCAACCGCTGGTAGAAGTCCAGGCCGGCGGTGTTCACCGGCCCGGCGCCGCCGGGGATCACCCGTGGCCAGGACACCGAGAATCGGTAGGAGGGCAGCCCCAGGGCGGCCATCAGGTCGAGGTCTTCGGGCATCCGGTGGTAGTGGTCGCACGCCACGTCACCGGTCTCGCCGTCGTGAACCTTGCCCGGCGCCTGGCAGAAGACGTCCCAGATGCTCGGCAGCCGGCCGTCGACGCGGGCCGCGCCCTCGATCTGGTAGGCCGCGGTGGCCGATCCCCAGACGAAGCCCTGCGGAAAGTGCAGGCGGTCGGTCATGCGCTGCTCGGTCATCCTTTGACTGCTCCTTGCATGATTCCGCCGACGATCTGCCTGCCCAACAGGGCGAAGACGATCAGCACTGGGATGGTGCCGTAGACCGTGCCGGCCATGATGATGGACTGCTCGGGGGCGTAGCCGGTCGCCAGGCTTCCGAACGCGACCTGCACGGTGGGGTTCTGCGAGCTGAGCGCGATCAGCGGCCAGAAGAAGTCGTTCCAGGTGGTCAAGAAGGTGAGCATCGCCAGCACCGACATCGCCGGGCGCGCGGCTGGCAGCACGATCGAACGGAAGATCCGGAAGGTGCCGGCGCCGTCGACGTAGCCGGCTTCGATCAGCTCGTCCGGCACCGCGCTGGCCAGGTACTGGCGCATGAAGAACACGCCGAACGCGGTGACCAGGGTCGGCAGGATGACCGCGTGCAGGTGATTGGCCAGGCCGAGCTTGGCCATCAGCATGTAGAGCGGGATGATGCCCATCTGCATCGGCACCATCATGGTGACGATGCACAGCCCGAGCAGCAGGTTGGCGCCTCGGAACCTCAGCTTGGCAAAGGCGAAACCGGCCAGCGTGCAGAACGCGACGGTGCCCAGCGTGACGCAGCTCGCGACGATCAGCGAGTTGATCAGGCCCTTGTTCAGCGGCGCCAGTTCCAGGGCCTTGCCGATGTTGGAGACCAGCGAGCCGCTGGGCAGCATCGGGGGAGTGCCGGCGGCCATCTCGGCATTGGTGTGCGAGGCCATCACGATCGTGTAGTACAGCGGGAACACCGATACCAGGGTGATCACGGTCAGGCTCAGGTAGGTGAGCGGGCCTGCCTGCATAGGCTTTGCCCTGCTTGCCCTGCGCCTGAGCGCCCCGCTCTTGGGCGCGCCGTCGCTGAGAGCACGGCCTCGCCGCACTCCGCGGCGCGAGGGGGTCGAGGCGGCCGGCGACGGGACCGCCGGCTGGGCGGCGGCGGGCTGGCGTACGGCGTTGGTCATCGAGTGACCTCCAGCGGCCCGGCGGGCGCCGCCAGCGGCGCCATCGCGCCGATCCTGCCCTCACGCCGCCGGGCCAGCAGCACGTTGACAACCACGGCCAGCACGATGATGGCGAACATCGTCCAGGCGGTCGCCGCGGCCAGGCCCAGCCGGTCGTTGGTCCACCCCTGTTGGTACATCAGCAGGCCGAGCGTCTGGTACTGCCCGGACGTTCCGCCGTTGGGAATGCCGTTGTGGTAGAGCAACGGCTCGCCGAACAGCTGGGCGGCTCCGATGGTGGACACCACGATGGTGAACAGGATGGTGGGACGCAGGCCGGGCAGCGTGACGTGGCGGAACTGCTGCCACCGGGAGGCGCCGTCGATGGCGGCCGCCTCGTACAGGGCCGAGTCGATCGCCTGCATGCCGGCCAGGTAGATCAGCGCGTTGTAACCGGTCCAGCGCCAGATGACGATCGCCGAGATCGCCACCTGGCTCGGCCACTTCGAGCCCTGCCAGTCCGGTTGGGGCAGGTGCAGCAGTCCTAAACCCCAGTTGACGATGCCGAGCTTGGAGTCGAACAGCTCCAGGAAGATCACGGTCGCCGCGGCCAGGCTGGTGGCGTAGGGCATCAGCACCGCGACCCGGAAGAAGGTCCGGCCGCGCAGCCGGTAGTTGAGCAGGTGGGCGATGCCCAGCGCCATGCACAGCTGCGGAACGGTGGAGATCACCCCGATGCTGACGGTGTTGCGCAGCGCGTTCCAGAAGAAGGTGTGGGAGAACAGGTTGCGGTAGTTCTCCAGCCCGACCCACGTCTGCTTGTCATAGCTGGTCAGCCGGACGTTGTGCAGCGACACCCAGGCGGTGTCCAGCCACGGGTAGAGGCTGAACGCGGCGAACACCAGGAAGAAGGGCGCGATGTAGGCGTAGGCGGCCTTGCTGCCCGGCCGGGTCGAACGCCGGGCAGATCGCCTGGAGTCGCCGGCCCGCGGTCGCCGGTCTGCGGTCGCCGACGCGGCGGCTGTCTCACTGCTGGCGGACATGGCTCACCTTCTGCTGTGGCCGGAGGGGTCAGCTGTCGGGTTCGGACCGGCCGCGCGCTCAGCCGGTGACCTGCTCGATGGCCTTCAACGCGTCGCTGAAGGCGCTGCCCGGGTCGGCGCCCTTGGTCTCGACGTTGGTCAGCTGCTGGGTGAACGCCGTCTGCATCTGGGTGTCGTAGAGGCCGATCGGCGGGATCTTCATCTTCTCGGAGATGTCGCCGAAGATCTGCCCGACCGGCGCGTTGCTGAAGTACGCGGCTTTGGCGCCCTTGACCGCCGGGTCCTCAGCCGCGTCGCTGTTGGAAGGCCAATGACCGCCTTCGGTCCACATGGTGATCTGCTGCTGCTTGCTGGTCAGCCACTCGACGAGCGCGATGGCCTCTTTCTGGTGCTTGGAAGCCTTGGGAACGCCGAGCCAGGAGCCTCCCCAGTTCGTCGCGCCACCGGGCAGCACGGGCGCCACGCTCCACTTGCCGGCGCCGGCCGCGCCGGCCTGGCCCTGGATGTAGCCCATCATCCAGGTCGGGCAGGCGATGGTGGCGAACGCGCCGCTGGAGAAGGCCTTGTTCCATGGCGGTGAGAACTGCGACAACCCGGCGGTGATCTTGGCCTGGGCCGCGTCGGTGGCGTGCTTCCAGGCGTTGCGCACGCCGTCGCTGTTGTCCGGGTCGGGGTTGCCCTCGGTGTCGTTGTAGGCCGTGGCGCCCTGGTAGACGGCGGTGCTGAAGATGCTGGCGGCGCTGTCGACGAACTTGCTGCCGGCGGGCTTGGTGGCCGAGGACTCATACCGCTTGCCGAAGTCGATGTAGTCCTGCCAGGTGGACCACTCGCTCGCCAGCTCCGCGCCTGCCGAGGGCAGCCCGGCGGCCTTGAGCAGGTCCGGCCGGTAGCAGATCGCCTCCGGGCCGGCGTCGGTGCCCAGGCCCACGGTCTTGTTGTCGGAGCTGGTGGCCTGAGCCCACTTCCAGTCGTAGAACGAGGACTTCAGGGCGCCGCTCTGGGGCAACGAGCCGAAGTCGACGAACCGGTCGGCGTGGTTGCGCACCACGTCGGAGACGAAGCCGATCTCGATGCCCTGCACGTCGGCCAGCCCGCTGCCCGAGGCCAGTCGGGTCTTGAGCCGGGTCCAGTAATCACTGGACTGCTGCACGGTGTCTTCCTTGATGGTGATGTTCGGGTGCAGCTTGGTGTAGGCGTCGTAGAGACCGGCCTCCTTGAAGCCGAAGGTGCCGAACAGGCCGACGGTCAGCGTCATCTTGGCGTCGGGGTCGGCGGCGGCGGTGTCGGACTTCTTGTCGGACGAGCAGCCTGCCACGCCGGCCACACCGAGAACGGCGACCGCCACCGCGCCGGCGAGGCGAGTGGAGGTGCGGGACAACCTGGGCATGAATCCTCCTGGTGGGACGGGCCGGTTTCGGGAGGGCCGTCGGGGTGCCTGGAGCAGGAAAGGGATGCCTGCCCAGCACCTGTGAGAGCGCTCTCACCACTGAGAATGAGTGCCCCGGCCGGTGCTGTCAAGAACCCGGCCGAGATTGGGGCCTGGTTTGTTGTTCGCGAGGCGAAATCGGTCTGAGCGCGCCGCGGAGAAGGCGCCGATGACCGCTAGGCGGTGAGCCGGCGGACCAGCTCGACCGGCAGGACGGTGCCTAACGGGGCCGGCTCGCCGGCGATCCGCTGCAGCAACCGGATAGCCATCGTCCGGCCCATCTCGGTGATCGGCTGCCTGATCGTGGTCAGCGCGGGATGGGCGAGCTCGGCGTCGCCGATGTCATCGAAGCCGACCACCGCGACGTCGTCGAAGACCCGTCGACCGGCGGCCTCGATCGCCCGCATCGCCCCGATAGCGGTCAGGTCCGAGGCGGCGAACACCGCGTCGAGCTCGGGCCGGGAGGCCAGCAGCTCGGCCATCGCCTGCTGGCCGCTGACGATGCTGAACTGGCCGTGGGCGACCAGGCCTGCGTCGTAGGGCCGGCCGGCCGCCGCCAGCGCCGTGCGATAACCGGCCAGCCGGTCCTGGCCGGCGCACATGTCCAACGGGCCGGTGATGGTGGCGATGGCTCGCCGGCCGGTATCCAGCAGGTGCTCGGTGGCCATCCTGGCTCCACCGGCGTTGTCGGAGTCGACGAAGTGCAGCGGGCCCCCGCTCAGCGGTCGGCCGCTGAGCACCGTGGGCACCGCGTGGGACTCCAGCTCCTGGGGCAGCTGGTCGCGGCCGTGCAGCGAGAGCACGAGCACGCCGTCGACGTGGCCGCCCGCGGCGTAGTGCAGGAACCGACGGTGCTCCGCCGGGCTGGAAGCGACCGTGAACACCAGCTGCAGGCCGGCCTCGGCGATGACCGTCTGGGCGGCCCTCAGCATGCCGAGGAAGAACGGGTCGGAGAACAGCCGGTCCTCGGACTCGGCGACCAGGAACGCCACCGAGTCGCTGCGGCCGGTGACCAGTGACCGGGCAGCCCGGTTGGGGGCGTAGGAGATGTCCTCGGCGGCGCTGAGCACGGCGGTTCGGGCCTGGTCGCTGACGTTGCTGGCGCCGCGCAGCACCCGGCTGGCGGTGGCGCGCGACACCCCGGCCCGGGCCGCCACCTCTTCGAGGGTGGGCGGGTTCCGTCCTGCGGGAGTCGACGCGCTCACCAGGGCAGTTTGGCACGGACCGGCGCCGCCAGACGGGGGCGGCGCTTTCGCGTCGACAGCCGGTGACCGTCCAGGTAGGCTGCGCAAGTTTGGTTAACTCACAAATTTCTTACAAAGGGCACTGCATGAAGCGTTCGCGGCTGGTTCTCATCACCGCTGTCGTCGGCTCACTGAGCATCGGCTCGCTGACAACGGTCGCGGCCGCCCAACCCGGCGGCGCGCCAGGCCCGGCCACGCCGTCGGTCCAGGCGCGGCTCAAGCACTCACCGGCCAGCATCCCGGCGGGCCGCTGGTCGGCGGGCTCGCCGCAGGTCGCCCGGTTGCGCCAGCGCCAAGCCAACCCGGCCCAGCCGGTGATCGCCCACCTCGCGCCGCAGCTCAACCGCCTCGCGGGCGTGGCGACCTCGCCCGACACCGGCTCCAGCGTCCGGCTCGAGCGCGACGGCAGGGTCCAGGTCACCGTGACGGGTCCGGCCGCGCTGGCGGCGGCCAAAGCGGTGGGCGCCCAGGTGCTGGCCAGCTTCGGCGGCTCGAGCACCGTGGTCCTGGCCCCGGCCAAGCTGCGCAGCCTGGCCGGCCAGCCGGGCGTCAGCAGGGTCGCCCCGGCCGTCCGGGCCGCGCCGCAGAGCACCAGCGAGGGAGTGGCCGCATCCGGCGCGCAGAACTGGGCCGACAACGGCGACGTCGGCAAGGGCGGCGCCGGAGTCAAGGTCGGCGTCGTCGACGTCGGCTTCAAGGACCTGCAGGCCGCCATCGCGGCCGGCCACTTCAACCACCCGGTGACCGGCGTGCCGGTCAACGTGGTCTACCCGCCCTCCCACAACCAGTGCCTGGACGACAGCGCCACCGCCCACGGCACCGCGGTGAGCGAGATCGTGCACCAGATGGCCCCCCAGGCCACCCTCTACCTGTACTGCATCGACGACAACGTCGGCTTCTCGGCAGCGGCCAACCAGATCGTCGCCGCCGGTGACATCAAGATCGTCAACAGCTCGCTGGTCTTCACCGCCGAGACCCGGGGCGACGGCTACGGACCCCTGACCTCCTCCGAGAGGGCGGTCAAGGCCGCCCGGGAGGCCGGGGTGCTGTGGATCCAGTCCAGCGGCAACGGCGCCCAGGACCACTGGTCGGGCGCCTTCGCCGACACCAACTCCGATCAGTTGGTCGACCTGCAGAGCCCGGTGAGCCAGGCCGACGAGGTCGCCCTGGAACCGGGCGCCACCGGCAACATCGTGATGAGCTGGGACCAGTGGCCGGCGTCCTCGCTTCCGGTGACGCTGGCGATGAGCAAGTACGACGACAGCAACACCCAGCTCGGCCAGACCGAGTACCTCGACCACGTGCCCGGTGAGCCGCCGGTGCTGGAGATGCAGATCAGCAACACGCCCGACGACGCCGACTACACCGGAGGACCGAACGGCATCCGCTACTACGACGTGGTGGTGCTGATCGGCAAAGCCGCCCCGGCAGTGCGCTACCACCTGTACTACGGAGGCGACGTCACTGCCTCCTACCTGAGCAGTCAGGACCCGGCCCGGGCCGCCAGCGGCAGCGTGCTGGAGCCGGCCAGCTCGCCGTGGGCGCTGGCGGTGGGCGCGGCCTACCGGGGCGACAACGCCCTTGAGGCGTTCTCCTCCCGCGGGCCGACCATCGACGGCAGGGTCAAGCCCGACCTGATCGGCTTCGACGGCGTCTCCTCCGACGTCGACGAGGTCGAGTCCTCGCAGTTCGACGACCAGGGCAACGTCGTGGCCGGCACCACCGGCTTCTACGGCACCTCCGCCGCGGCGCCGCATGTCGCCGGAGCGGCGGCGCTAGTCGCGGCGGCCAACCCGTCGATGGACGCCTCCGACATCGAGGCCTTCCTCCAGCGGCGTGCCAACCCGCAGGGCAACCCGCCCACCAACGCCGCCGGCCACGGGCTGCTGCAGCTGGGCGACCCGTCGCCCAGCGGGATCCAGGCGATGCCGGGCTCGCAGTACTTCCCGTTCGCCGCGCCGAACCGGATTGTCGACACCCGGACCGGGCTCGGCGTGCGCGCGGGCCTGATGAGCGCTGGGACCGCCCTGGCCGTGCCCGTTCCCAGCTCCGGCGCCAACCCGGTGCCCGCGGGCGCCACCTCGGTGGTCATCAGCCTGTCCGGCACCGGCGCCCAGGGCGGCACCTACCTGTCGGTCTACAGCAAGGTCTTCGGCGGCAACTCCACCCTCAACCTCAACAGCAAGGACGCCAACGCCACCGTCACCGCGGTCGTCAAGCTCAACTCCAGCCACGGGTTCCTGCTGCGCAACGCCGCCGCGCCGACCCACGCGCTGATCACCGTGCTGGGCTACTTCGGAGCGCCCACAGCCACCGCAGGCCTGGGCTACGTGGCGTTGCCCTCGCGGCGGCTGCTGGACACCCGGGTCCCGACCGGCATCGCCAAGGTGGCCAAGCTGGCGCCCAACCAGGCGGCGACGGTCGACGCCGCTCCCGGCGGCGTGCCCGCCGACGCGACGGTGGCGGTGGTCAACATGACCGCTCTGAACCAGACCGCCGGCGGTTACCTGACCGCCTACCCCAGCGCCTCGCCAGCGGTCGCCTCGGTCGACTACCGCCAGTACTCACGGTCCAACCTGGTCGCGGTGCCGCTGGTGAACCGCAAGTTCACGGTGCAGAACCGCTACGCCAGCACCGACGCGATGATCGACATCGTCGGCTACTTCAGCCCGACTGCCAGCGGCCGGTTCGTCACGCTGCCGAACCCGACCCGGATCGCCGACACCCGCACGGGCAACGGCGGCCACCACGGGCCCATGACGGCCAACGCGACGTTCACCCTCGACGCAGGCGGTCTCTACGGCGTGCCCTACAACGTCACCGGCCTGTGGATCGGGCTCACCGCGATCGCGGCCGGCAACGGCTACCTGTCCATCTATCCCCGGGGCGCGGCCGCCCCGCACGCCTCGAACCTGGACTTCACCACCGGCCGGGTCGTGCCCAACGCCGCGATCGCCACGCTGTCGGCGCGAACCGGCACGGCGCCTCCGGGATTCAGCACGGTGAACCGGTTCGGCGCGTCCAACGTCCTCGAAGACGCCTACGGTTACTTCACCGGGCCCCCGGCCTAGGTAGGCGTCAGCGGCCGGGGGATCGTCTGGCAGAATGACTGGCTGAGTACCGGCCAGCTTTCGGACCCTCTAGCCGATCGCCGGTCAGTCCATCAGGACTACCCGCCGCGGTGTTCCCCACCCACCGGCGCTCTGGCCCGTCCCTGCACATACTGGAGTGAACGACACCCGTGGCAACCAAGATCAAGCTCACCCGCGTCGGCAAGATGCGCGAGCCGCATTACCGCGTCGTCGTGGCCGATGCCCGCACCAAGCGCGACGGCCGGTCCATCGAGACCATCGGCGAGTACCACCCGAAGAACGACCCGTCGATCATCCGCATCGACGCCGACCGCGCCGCCTACTGGCTCGGCGTCGGCGCCCAGCCCACCGAGGCGGTGACCGCGATCCTGAAGGTGACCGGTGACTGGCAGAAGTTCAAGGGGCTGCCGGCTCCCGAGCCGATGCTGATGGCCGCGCCCAAGCCCGACAAGCGGGCCCTGTTCGACGCGGCGCTGAAGGACTCCGAGGGCGAGCCTGCCGTCGAGGCCACCACCCCGCGCAAGAAGGCCGCCCCGCGTCGGGAGCAGTCCGAGACCGCCGCCGACGCCGCGCCTGCCGCTGACGCCGCGCCTGCCGCTGACGCCGCGCCTGCCGCGACCGAGGCTCCCGCCGAGGCG
Source organism: Jatrophihabitans sp. (assembly GCA_036399055.1). NCBI lineage: Bacteria > Bacillati > Actinomycetota > Actinomycetes > Jatrophihabitantales > Jatrophihabitantaceae > Jatrophihabitans > Jatrophihabitans sp. The sequence continues at coordinate 46,224 of DASWNX010000020.1, read as the reverse complement.
GGTAACTAAGTGCTCGAAGAAGCGCTCGAGCACCTGGTTCGCGGCATCGTCGATCATCCTGACGATGTCGTCGTCGACCTGGTCGACAACCGGCGAGGCCGCCGGCTGGAGGTCAGGGTGCACCCCGATGACCTCGGACGGGTGATCGGTCGCAACGGCCGCACCGCCAAGGCGTTGCGCCAGGTCGTCAACGGAGTAGGCGGCAAGGGCATCCGGGTCGACGTGGTCGACACGGACGAAGGCCGCTGACCACCGAGCCAGAGTCCACCGTGAACGGATCGGCCGCCAGCGACGACAGCCTTGAGGGGCAGGTCGTCGCTGTCGGCCGGGTGGGCAAGGCACACGGCATCCGCGGAGACGCCTTCGTCGAGCCGTGGACCGACGCCCCCGACGAGCGGTTCAGCGTCGGCGTGCGGCTCAGCACCCAGCCGGCCGACCGTGGGCCGCTCACGGTCGAGTCCGCGCGCCAGCACTCAGGCAAGCTGGTCGTGCACTTCGTCGGCGTGGACGATCGCAATGCCGTCGAGTCGCTGCGGGGCACCGTGCTGCTGGTGCCGGCCTCGGCCCGGCCGCCCATCGAGGACCCGGACGAGTTCTACGACACCGATCTGATCGGCCTGAACGTGCGCACCGTGACCGGCCAGGCGTGGGGCCCGGTCACCGACGTCCTGCATTCGCCGGCCGGCAGCCTGCTGGCCATCGACGTCGCCGGCCGTGAGGTGTTGGTGCCGTTTCGCGCCGAGTTCGTGCCGACGGTGGACCTGGCCGCCGGCATCGCCGAGGTGGACCCGCCGGACGGGCTGCTGGAGCTGTGAGCGGCGAGCCCGCCGGTGACGCTGTGGCCGCGCCGGACCTGGCGGTCGACGTGGTCACCATCTTCCCCGAGTACCTCGCCCCGCTACGCGAGTCGCTGCTGGGCAAGGCCATCGAGCGGGGTCAGGTCCGGGTGGACGTGCACGACCTGCGCACCTGGACTTCCGACCCGCACCGCAGCGTCGATGACACCCCGTACGGCGGCGGCCCCGGCATGGTGATGATGGCCGAGCCGTGGGCTCGGGCCCTGGATGAGATCGCACCGGCCGACGGCGCCAGCCAGCCTCGGCTGGTGGTCCCCGGCCCGGCCGGCCGGCCGTTCAGCCAGGCGGTCGCCCAGGAGCTGGCGGGCCAGCCCTGGCTGCTGTTCGCCTGCGGTCGCTACGAGGGAATCGACGCCCGGGTGCTGGAATACGCCGGTCAGCGGATGGTCGTGGACGAGATCAGCCTCGGCGACTACGTGCTGTGCGGCGGTGAGGTGGCCGTCCTGGTCATCATGGAGGCGGTCGCCAGGCTGATCCCGGGCGTGCTGGGCAACGCGCTCTCAGCGCACCAGGACTCGTTCAGTCCGGCCGTGGACGGGTTGCTGGAGGCCCCCGCCTACACCAAGCCAGCGCTCTGGCGCGGGCTGCCGGTCCCGGAGGTGCTGCTCTCGGGCCACCACGGCATGATCGAACGGTGGCGTCGGGAGCGCTCGGTGGAACGGACCCGAAGCCGCCGGCCGGATCTGCTCGGCGACTGACCTCCGAGCCCCGGTTTCTCAATCTCCAGGTCGTTATGGCACCCTTGAGGGGTTGCCCGGCGACTGCCATCGCGGTCGGCTGCGGCGCGCACACAGCCCAGACAGACCCGTTCACGATCTCGACCGAGACCCGTACGCGCTTTTCCCGCGCGTCCGGCTCGCCACCGAAGGAAGCAGAGCCCACCATGAACACCTTGCAGACGCTGGATGCCGAATCGCTGCGCAGCGACATCCCGGATTTCCGGGCTGGTGACACCCTGAAGGTGCACGTGCGGGTCATCGAGGGCTCACGGTCCCGGGTGCAGATCTTCCAGGGCGTCACGATCCGCCGTCAGGGCGGTGGCCTGCAGGAGACCTTCACGGTCCGCAAGATCAGCTTCGGCGTCGGCGTGGAGCGCACCTTCCCGGTGCACACCCCGGTCATCGAGAAGATCGAGGTGGTCACCCGCGGCGATGTCCGGCGCGCCAAGCTCTACTACCTGCGTGACCTGCGCGGCAAGGCCGCCAAGATCAAGGAAAAGCGGGACGCGATCACCCGCTAGTCGCAGATCCTTCTGACTCACGAGGTGTCGAACTCGAATATGGGCTACGACGCCGCCGACAGCTCCGACCCTTCGATCTCCGCTGTTCCCCGGCCAGCCGCCGCGTCCGCCCAGGACGCCGTGCCTGCCAGGGACACCGTGCCTGCTAGGGACGCCGTGCCTGCTAGGGACGCCGTGCCTGCTCAGGACGGCGCTGCCGCCCAGGGCGCCGGTTCGCCAGCGGTCGCTGACACCGCCGCCAACAGGAAGAGCGAGCGTCGGCGCCGCCGGTTGGCCAGGTTCGAGCTGCCGCTGTTGATCGCCATCGCCATCGCGATCGCGATCGTGCTCAAGACCTTCGTGGTGCAGCCGTTCTACATCCCGTCGCAGTCCATGGAGCAGACCCTGCACGGCTGCCCGGGCTGCACCGGGGACCGGATCCTGGTGTTCAAGCCGGTGTACCAGGTCCGCGACCCGCATCCCGGTGACGTGGTGGTGTTCCGGGCGCCGCAGGACTGGGACGCCCTCGCCGGTGTCGAGCTGTCGGCCAACCCGGTGATGCGCAGCGTCCAGTGGTTCGGTCAGCTGGTGGGAGTGGTGCCGCCGAGCGAGAAGGACCTCGTCAAGCGGGTCATCGCCATCGGTGGGCAGACCGTGCGCTGCTGTGACAGCAACGGCAACGTCGAGATCTCCGACAACGGCGCCGAGGGCCCGTGGCGCAGCCTCAACGAGCCCTACATCTTCGAGAACAGCTCTTGGAGCAAGCCCAAGTCACCCGGCGCGCGTGGCGCCGATGACACCCGCAGCTTCGGTCCGGTGACCGTCCCCGCGGGCAGGCTGTGGGTGATGGGCGATCACCGCAGCGACTCCGCCGACTCGCGCTACCACTGCGGTGACACCAGCGGCGGCAAAGCCTGCGATCCGATGAACAGCACTGTGGGCAATGACGACGTGATCGGCAAGGCCGTCGTGATCGCGTGGCCGCCCTCGCGCTGGCGGACCCTGGGCACTCCGGCGACCTTCACCTCACTCGGCGTCCCGAGCTGGGGCGGGTCACCGGCCGAGCCCGCCGCCGCTGCCATGCTGCTCACGGCGGGGATCGGCGGCTGGCGGCGCAGGCGTCGCCGCCGGTGATGGCCGCCCTCGACCAGCCGGTGGTCCGCCAGGCAGGCCGGATCTTCGTGCTCGACGACCAGCAGCGGGTGCTGCTCATGCACGAGCGGCGTGACATCGGATCCGACCGGTCGCACTGGATCACTCCCGGCGGCGGCGTGGAAGCCGGCGAGAGCCTGGCCCAGGCCGCGATGCGCGAGGTGTACGAGGAGACCGGTCTCCGGCTTGAGCTGGACTCGGCGGCCCAGCCGATGTACCAGGAGCGAGTGCGCTTCAACTTCACCGGCCGGAACATCGACCAGACCAATCACTACTTCCTGGTCCAGGTCCCCAGCGGACTGCCGGTGCGTCCGACCGGGCACACCGACATCGAGCGGCTGGTCGTGCTCGGCCACCGCTGGTGGCCGCTGGCCGAGCTGGCAGCCTCGGACGTGGACCGGGAGCCCGAAACTATGGTCGAGTTGATCGAACGAGCACTGGCGGTGAGATAGATGGCGACAGCTCGTAGGGCCTCGACAGCTCGTAGGGCCTCGACAGCTCGCAGAGCGCCGACGCTGCGTTTCGAGCGCGAGGCGTGGCGAGCTGGCGCGGGCCTGCTGGCAGCGATCGACGAGGTCGGCCGCGGCGCGTTGGCGGGACCGGTCTCGGTCGGAGTGGTGCTGCTGTCGGCTGACGCCAAGCCCGCGCCGCTGGGGGTGGCCGACTCGAAGCTGCTCACCCCGCAGGCCCGGCAGCGGCTGGCGCCCCGGATCCGGCGCTGGGCGCTGGACTGCGCGGTGGGGCACGCCTCGGCCGCTGAGATCGACCGGATCGGCATCATCGCCGCGCTCAGGCTGGCCGCGGAGCGGGCCGTCACCCAGCTGAGCGTCAAGCCGGACTGGGTGCTGTTGGACGGCAACCACGACTACCTCAGCGTGGGGGAGGACGGCCTGTTCGACGCTGCCTTCGACGCAGCCCTCGGCGGGGCCTGTGGCGAGCCGGACCGGTGGCGCTGCCGGGTGCCGGTCCGGACCCTGATCAAGGGCGACCTGAAGTGCTCCTCGATCGCCGCGGCGTCGGTGCTGGCCAAGACCGAACGCGACAACATCATGATCTCACTCGCCCAGAAGTACCCGCAGTACGGCTTCGAGGAGAACAAGGCCTACTCCTCGCCCCAGCACCACGCCGCGCTGCTCGAGCACGGGCCCTCAGAGATCCACCGGTGCTCCTGGAACCTCCCTGGCCGGGCCGGCTGGTCGGCCTGGGCCGGGTGGGCCGGCCTGACCGAGCGAGCCCGGCTGGCGGCGGCGACCGACTTGGAGGAGCTGCCCGAGCTGCTGGAAGTGCCGCGACGACGCCCGCCGGCCGCTGGCGTGACTGCTGGCGTGACTTCGGACTCGCCGGAGGACCTGACCACGAACCACGCGATGGGTGATGATGAGCAGATGATGTCCGCAGGGATCGCCCGATGAGCGCCGAAGACCTTGAGAAGTACGAGACCGAGATGGAGCTGCAGCTCTATCGCGAGTACAAGGACATCGTCGGCCAGTTCAGCTATGTGGTCGAGACCGAGCGCCGGTTCTACCTCACCAACGACGTCCAACTGGTGCCGCGCAACGCCGACGGCGAGGTGTACTTCGAGGTGACCATGCGCGACGCCTGGGTGTGGGACATGTACCGCCCGGCCAGGTTCGTAAAAAACGTCCGGGTGCTGACCTTCAAGGACGTCAACGTCGAGGAGCTGGAGAAGCCGGACCTGGACCTGAGCGGCAAGGGGCCGTTCGGCGCCTGACGGCTGCCAGGTCCTCTGGCTGCCCCAGACCAGCTCGCTGTCCTCACTCGCGTCGCGTTGTCGGCGCGTGATTGCCCGACCCCGACGGTTTTCACCTGTCATGATCGGCTTCCTGTGTGATGTGACTAGGGCTCACAGGGAGGGCGGATAGGCGGCTATGACAACTCTTCCCGGTGTTGGGTCCAGGTGCCTGGCGTGTGGCCCGCCACCGTCCGACGGTATGCCCCCGGCAGATCTTCCACGGGCCCGTGCGGTCATGCGGTGTGGTCGGTGCCGGCGGTGGTATTGCAGGGCGCACCGCCCGGTGACGGTGACGATCGAACGCGTGCAGGAGGAGTGGGTAGAGCGGTTGTGGCAGGGCCCTTACGGAGTCACGACGTATCCGCAGCCGCGCGGAGCAGTCATCGCGGTGCCGCGGTCGTCCAGCCGCCTGAAGCTGGTCGTCGCGTTCGCCGCCGGTCGTACCGAACGGGTGCCTCTGCCACAAGTGGATGGGGGCAGCTTGCATGAGAATGAGCTGGACAACGCCCGCGCCGCGCTCGCGGGATCGGGATGTGTCGCCTGCCGCTGGGATCGGCTCGAATTTGCGGTGCGCGCGGATCGGGCGGCGTCGCTGGCCCAGGCAACGGACCTGAGCAGGGCGGTGGGTAAGGCCGTCGCGATCAGTGCGGCCGGTGACGATGATCGCTCGGACTCGGTGACGTCAGCCGTGCAGTACGTGATCGGCATGCTCAACCGGTATGCGGTGCCGAAGGCCGAGTGTGTGCGGGTGAGGACGACCGTGCGGCAAGTGGGACTGTTGCGGCGCCGGCAGGTGCAGACGTCTGAGTTCTGGGTGGTCGGGGCGGGCTGGCCGGTGGTGGTCGGGACTGAGCTTGTCGTGGTAGAGCGGGACGGGCGCGGTGTGTGGTTAGTGCCCGATAGGCCCGCGGGCGGTTTGGGACGGCTCGTAGTCGAGCCGCCTGCCTTGCAAGCGTTCCGGGAGTTCCGGGATCCGCAGGCGTTGTTGCAAGCGTGTTATGCGCTGCTGTCCGCATCCGGCATTCATTAGAAGAGCGCGCATTCCTTCCACTGGCCTAGCCTGCCCGATCCCTAGCCTGCCCATGACGATCTTGTCGCTTGTCCGGCCTGTTGCGGGCGCTGGTGGACGCCCCCGTCTCGTTGTCGTCCACAGCCATGCCTTGTCATCCACATCTTGGCTAGCCGCCGGGCCTGAGCGCTCTAGTTCGGGCAGGGTCGAGCGTATGCAGCTTCAGCACCCGCATCCCAGGGATGCGCACTTCAAGAACGCCCTCGGGCGCTATGGCGAGGCGATCGCCGCCCGCTGCCTGACTGACAGCGGTCACCGGGTGATCGAGGTCAACTGGCGCTGCGGCCGCGGTGAGATCGACATCATCGCCGCCGAGGGCCGCACGCTGGTCATCTGCGAGGTCAAGACCCGGTCCTCGCTGGCCTTCGGCGAGCCCGCCGAGGCGGTCGGCGTGGTCAAGTCCCAGCGGTTGCGGCTGCTGGCCGGCCAGTGGCTGGCCGAGCATCCCGGCGACTGGGAGTCGATCCGCTTCGACGTGGTGTCGGTTCTGCGCCGCGAGCGTGGCCCGGCGCAGGTGCGCCACTTGCGGGCGGCGTTCTGATGGCGCTGGCGGGCACCCTGTCGATCGCGCTGTCCGGGGTATCCGGGCGGCTCATCGAAGTCGAGGCAGATCTCTCAGCCGGGCTGCCGGGCTTGACGTTCACGGGGCTGCCGGACGTCTCGGTGCTGGAGTCTCGGGACCGGATCAGGGCGGCGGTGCTCAACTCCGGGCTCGACTGGCCCAACAAGCGGATCACGGTGGCGCTGCTGCCGGCCGACGTCCGCAAGTACGGCTCGGTCTTCGACGTGGCGCTGGCGATGTCGGTGCTGGCAGCGGCCGGCGCCGTCCCGGCCGAGTCGGTGGCAGGCGTGGTGTGGTTGGCCGAGTTGGGCCTGGACGGCCGGTTGCGACCGGTCCGTGGCGCGCTGCCGGCGGTCCTGGCGGCCCGCGAGGCCGGGGTGCGCACCGTGGTGGTGTCACCGGGCAACTGCGCCGAGGCAGCGCTGGTGACTGGTCTGAACGTGCTGGTGGCGGCCTCGCTGGCCGAGATCGTGCTGGCGCTGCGAGGCGGCACGGCGCTGGGCAGCGCTCCGGCCGGGCGGAGCGACCCGCCGGCCCCGCTGCCTGACCTGGCAGACGTGGTGGGCCAACCGGTGGCCCGCCGGGCCTTGGAGATCGCCGCTGCGGGGGCGCACCATCTGCTGCTCGAAGGAGCGCCGGGCGCCGGCAAGACCATGCTGGCCGAGCGGCTGCCCTCGATCCTGCCCGAGCTCGATCCGGCCCAGGCGCTGGAGGTGACCGCGATCCACTCCGTGGCCGGCGTGCTGCCCGGCGGCGCCGGCCTGCTCCGCCGGCCGCCGTTGCAGGCGCCGCACCACACCTCCTCGATGGCGGCCCTGGTCGGTGGCGGCGCCGGCCTGGGCCGGCCGGGCGCGGCCTCGCTGGCCCACCGTGGCGTGCTGGTGCTCGACGAGGCGGCGGAGTTCAAGCCGACCGTGCTCGACTCGCTGCGCCAGCCGCTGGAATCTGGCCTGATCACGCTGCACCGCACCGGCGGCGCGGTCAGCTACCCCGCCCGGTTCCAGCTGGTGATGGCCACCAACCCGTGTCCGTGCGGAGCTGGCAAGGACACTGACTGCTCCTGCACCCCCGACGCCCGGCGCCGGTACCGGCGCCGGTTGTCCGGCCCGCTGCTGGATCGGATCGATCTGCAGATCCCCATCGACCCGGTGTCGCGGACCGAGCTGATGCAGGACAGCGACGCCCGTGAGCCGAGTGCGGTGGTGGCTGCCCGGGTGGCCGGGGCCAGGGCAGCGGCGCGCCAGCGGTGGGCGCCGTTCGGCTGGAACACCAACGCCGAGGTGCCCGGGCCGGTGCTTCGCTCGCGGAGCTGGCGGCCGCCTCGCCAGGCGCTGGCCCAGCTGGACTCCGAGATCGAGCGTGGCGGGCTGAGCGCCAGGGGGTGTGACCGGGTGCTGAAGTTGTCCTGGACGCTGGCCGACCTGGCAGGCATGGCCCGCCCAGGCTCGGCCGAGGTGTCCGAGGCGATCTGGCTGCGGACCGGCCGGGCGGCGGTGACGTCGGTATGAGCGCCGCACACGCCTCGCCCACCGCGGCCGAGCGGGAGCAGCTGCAGCTGGCCGGCGCCTATCTGAGCCGGGTCGCCGAGCCGGCGTCCCTGCCGTTGTGGATGTTCGTGCAGCGGCACGGCTATCTGGCCGCCGCCGCGGCGGTCCGGGCCGGAGAGGCGCCCGCGGAGGTCGCCTCCTGCACCGAGGCGCGCCGAACCGCCGCCGACCCGGAGGTCGATCTGCAGGCGGCCCAGCGCAACGGCATCAGGCTGCTGACCCCGGCCGATGAGGACTGGCCTCACTTCGCCTTCGCCGCGTTGCAGGCCACCGCGCAACGGCGGGTGGCGCAATGGCAGGCCGGGGTGCGTGCCCGGCCCGAGCGGGGCGAGCCGATCCCGCCGCTGGCGCTGTGGGTGCGGGGCGCGGGCGACCTCGGCGCCGTCGGCTTTCACTCGGTCGCGGTGGTCGGCTCGCGGGCGGCCACCGCCTACGGCGAGCACATCGCGTCGGAGTTCAGCTACGGCCTGGCCCAACGCGACGTGGTGATCGTCTCCGGCGGCGCCTACGGCATCGACGCCGCGGCGCATCGCGGGGCCTTGGCCGCCGGTGGCTGCTCGGTGCTGGTGTCGGCCGGCGGCCTGGACCGGCCCTATCCCAGCGGCCATCGCCACCTGTATGACCGGACCGCTGAGCAGGGGCTGCTGGTGAGCGAGCGCCCACCCGGCAGCGCTCCGCACCGGCAACGGTTTCTCAGCCGCAACCGGCTGATCGCGGCGTTCGGCGCCGCGACCCTGGTCGTCGAGGCGGCCCACCGGTCCGGCGCGCTCAACAGCGCCGGTCACGCGCGTGACCTTGGCCGCCCGGTGCTGGCGGTGCCCGGGCCGGTCACCTCGGCGATGTCGGCCGGTTGCCACCGGCTGATCCAACGGGACGAGGAGCCGGCTCGGTTGGTCACCAGCGTCGCCGAGGTGCTGGCCTACTGCGGCTCGGCAGAGCTGTCGACGGAGCTGTCGGCAGAACCGGAGGCTGAGGCCGACCGCGCGTCGGGCGCCAGCGGCCAGGCATCCTGGCAGCGGGCCTACGACAGCCTCGACGCGGTGGACCGCTCGGTGCTCGACGGATTTCCCGGCCGGCGTGGCAGCGTCACCGAAGCAGAGCTGTCCCGGCTCAGCGGGCAGCCGATCAGCCAGGTGATCGCGGCGTTGCCGGTGCTGCAGAGCCTGGGCCTGATCACCGTCGCCCGGGAGGGCTACCGGCTGGCCAGCGTGGCGAGTTGACCCTCGGCCGGCTCGCGCGCACTGTCAGCGGCATGACCGGGCCTTGCAGCGACGTGGCCGCTCTGGCTGCGTCAGCGTCGGCCGGGACCGGCGCCCAGCCCAAGAAACACGCCGAGCTCCAACGGCCGACCGCCCGGCTGGCATCGTCGAGCCGCGCTGGCCGCTCCGGCGCCCGGCGCGTCGACGTGACCGCGATGCGCCAGGAGCTGGGTCCGGACCTGCTCAAGACGCTTGACGCCTTCGAGCGGCACCTGCGCCTGGAGCGCAACCGCTCCGCTCACACCGTCGCGGCCTACCTGGGCGACGTCACCCAGTTGCTGCACCATGTGCGCTCCACCGGTGAGACCGAGCTGCGGGCGCTGGACCTGCGGCAGCTGCGCGGCTGGCTGGCCAGCCAGCACCAGGCCGGGGCCTCGCGCACCACGCTGGCCAGGCGGGCGGCCGCCGCCCGCACCTTCAGCACCTGGGCGTTCAAGAACCAGCTGATCGCCGCCGACGTCGCCGAACTGCTGGTCAGCCCGCGACCGCACCGCTCGATCCCCACGGTGCTCTCGGCCGGCCAGGCGAGCCAGGCGATCGACTCACTCGACGGCGACGAGCCCGAGCAGCTGCGGGATCGGCTGATCATGGAACTGCTCTACGGCGCCGGCATCCGGGTCGCCGAGCTGGTCGGCCTGGACGTGGGCGATCTGGACCGCAACCGCCGGGTGCTGCGGGTGGTCGGCAAGGGCGACAAGCAGCGCGCCGTGCCCTACGGAGTCCCGGCCGACGCCGCACTGCAGCGCTGGTTGGAGGAGGGCCGCCCAAAGTGGGCCACCGCTGCCTCCGGCCAGGCGCTGCTGCTCGGACGCCGCGGCGGCCGGCTTGACCAGCGAGCGGCCCGCCGGGTGGTCAACGCGGTCACCGCCGACCTGGCCGGCGGCTCAGGCCTGTCACCGCACGGGCTTCGGCACAGCGCGGCCACCCACCTGCTCGACGGCGGCGCCGACCTGCGGGCCGTCCAGGAACTGCTCGGGCACGCCAGCCTGGCGACCACCCAGATCTACACCCACGTCTCGGTCGACCGGCTGCGCACCAGTTACCAGCAAGCCCATCCGCGAGCCTGAAGCGGACCCGAGGACGTCCTCAGCTCCAGGGCAGCAGCCTGACCACGCCGAGCGGCCCGAGCAACGACATCGGGTCAAGGTAGGCGCCGCCGCGGCGGGCGCCCCAGTGCAGGCAGGGCTCCGGCGCGCAACCGCGGTGGACGCCGCGCACGAGGCCGATCCGCTGGCCGGCCAGCACCCGCTGACCGGCCCGCACGGTGGCGGTCACCGGCTCGTACTCGGTGCTGACGCCGTCCGGGTGCGCCAGCACCACCACCCCGCGGCCGGCCACCGGCCCGGCGAAGCGCACCGTGCCGGCGCCGGCGGCCAGCACCGGAATTCCGGCCGGGGTATCCAGGTCGACGCCCAGATGACCGCGGCCGTACCGCTCGGCCGGTGGAGCGAACGGCGCCCGCACCCGCAGCCCGCCGGCCAGCGGCGCGCGATAGGGCCGATCGCCGACCCCGCCCGCGGCAGCCAGCCCCGGCGCCCCGGTTGCTCGGGCCACCCCCACCCGCCCGGGCTGGGCGTCAGAAGCCGCCAGCGCGCCCCCGCTGGCAGGGAGGGTCATCGTCAGGGTCATCGCCGCGATCATGGCGCTCATCAGGTGCACGGGTTCAAGCCTGCGCGGGAGAATCGCCTCGACAGCGGTCTGACACCAGCTTGTGGACACTGCGCCGGCGAGGTCACGCACTGTCCACAAGAAGCCGGTCACAGAAGCCGGTCACAGAAGCCGGTCCACCCAAGCCGGTCTTGGAGCCGCCACCCACCCGCTCACTGCTCGCAGCCCCGCCCGCGACCGCGATTGTGTTCGTCGGCGACCCGGGCGCTAGACTTCCACCAGCGCCCGGTGAAAGCCGGGTGACTTCGCGTGCCCGCCTGCCGATCCTCAGCAGGTAGCGGTCGACTTCGGTCCGGCTCTCACCAGCCGGCGCTGGCCGCGCACACGGCACCAGGGTGATCGACCATCCGGTCGATCGCGACAACCGAGGCCGCGTAGCAGCCCGTCAGGGCGCCTGCGCACGAACGCAAGGAGGACGTGCCCGATGGCCGTCGTCACTATGAAGAACCTGCTCGACTCCGGAGTGCACTTCGGACATCAGACCCGGCGCTGGAACCCGAAGATGAAGCGGTTCATCTTCACCGAGCGCAACGGCATCTACATCATCGATTTGCAGCAGACGATCGGTTACATCGACCGGGCCTACGAGTTCGTCAAGGAGACGGTCGCCCACGGCGGCACCGTCCTGTTCATCGGCACCAAGAAGCAGGCGCAGGAAGCGATCGCAGAGCAGTCGACCCGGGTCGGCATGCCCTACGTCAACCAGCGCTGGCTCGGTGGCATGCTCACCAACTTCTCGACCGTCTACAAGCGGCTGCAGCGCCTGAAGGAACTCGAGGCGATGGAGGAGAACGGCTGGGAGGGCACCGCCACCAAGAAGGAGCAGCTCATCCTGACCCGCGAGAAGGTCAAGCTCGAGCGCACCCTCGGCGGTATCCGCGAGATGACCAAGACGCCCAGCGCGGTCTGGATCGTCGACACCAAGAAGGAGCACCGCGCAGGCGCCGAGGCGCACACGCTCAACATCCCGGTCATCGCGATCCTGGACACCAACTGCGACCCGGACGAGGTCGACTACAAGATCCCGGGCAACGACGACGCGATCCGCAGCGCCGGACTGCTGACCCGGGTGATCGCCGACGCGGTCGCCGAAGGCCTGATGCAGCGTGCCGGCCTGGCCGCCAGCGCTGGTCGGGACGAGAAGCCCGAGCCCGGTGTGCTGGCAGCCGACGAGCCGCTGGCCGACTGGGAGACCGAGCTGCTCAAGCCGACTCAGACGCCCGACACCACTCCCGCGGCGGCTCCCGCCGAGGCGAGCGAGCCCGCGGCGGCTCCGGCCGAGGCCGCAGCGGCTCCGGCCCAGGCTGCCGAACCCGCAGCCGCACCGGCCGAGGCCGCGGACCCCACGACCGCTTCCTGACGCACTGACCGCCTGAGCAGGCAACCGCCGCCGAGGGCGTCCGTCTCGATGAGACCGGACGCCCTCGCCATGGGCACGCCTGCCGGGTGGTCCCACTTCAGACTCACTTAAGACAGACGAGAGACGGGACACCTAACGATGGCAATCAGTGCCGCCGACGTGAAGAAGCTCCGGGACGCCACCGGCGCCGGGATGATGGACGCGAAGAAGGCCCTCGAAGGCGCTGACGGCGACTTCGACAAGGCTGTGGAAGAGCTGCGGATCAAGGGCGCGGGCAAGGCCGCCAAGCGCGGCGCCGAGCGCCAGACCAGCAACGGCCTGGTCGCCGCCGCTGAGAACGCCATGATCGAGCTCGCCTGCGAGACCGACTTCGTCGCCAAGAACGAGCAGTTCCAGTCGCTGGCCGGTGACATCGTGGCCCACTTCGTCAGCTCCTCGGCCACCGACGTCGCGTCGCTGCTGGCCGAGACGCTGGCCGACGGCAAGACCGTGACCGAGAACATCGAGGCTCTCAACGCCGTCATCGGCGAGAAGATCGAGCTGCGCCGGGCGGTCAAGCTCGAAGGCAAGGTCGCGACCTACCTGCACCGCAAGTCCAGCGACCTGCCGCCGCAGGTCGGCGTGCTGGTCGCCTTCGAAGGCGATGACGTCAGCGCCGCCCGCGGCGCGGCGATGCAGGTGGCGGCCCTCAAGGCCCAGTTCCTGACCCGCGAGGACGTGCCGAGCGAGACGATCGAGAACGAGAAGCGGATCGCCGAGGCCACCGCCCGCGAGGAGGGCAAGCCCGAGGCGGCGCTGCCCAAGATCGTCGAAGGTCGTCTGAACGGATTCTTCAAGTCCGAGGGCGGCGTGCTTCTGGAGCAGTCAGCGGTTCAGGACAACAAGAAGACGGTCAAGGCCATGATGGACGAGGCCGGCGTCAAGCTCACCGCTTTCGCCCGGTTCGAGGTCGGCGCAGCCTGAGGCAGCCTGTGATCGGGCCGAGCCGTTGTCCGCGATCCGGGCAGTGATGAGGCAGGATTAAGGAACGTTCTTTACGACGAGAGGGGCCGTCATGACCGAGACCGGACAGGCGGCCCTTCTGTCGTCTGCGCACCCGCGCCACGCACCGGGCGAAGCCGGCCGCGGTCCTGAGCGAAACGCCTACCGGCGGGTGATGTTGAAGCTGTCGGGCCAGGTGTTCGGCGGTGGCTCGGTCGGCGTGGACCCGGACGTGGTGTCCTCGATCGCGCGGCAGATCTCCGAGGTGAACGAGTCCGGCACCCAGGTCGCGGTGGTGGTGGGCGGTGGCAACTTCTTCCGTGGCGCCGAGCTCAGCCAGCGTGGCATGGACCGTGACCGGGCCGACTACATGGGCATGCTGGGCACCGTGATGAACTGCCTGGCGCTGCAGGACTTCCTGGAGAAGGCCGGTGTGCCCACCAGGGTGCAGACCGCGATCACGATGGGGCAGGTCGCCGAGCCCTACGTCCCCCGTCGCGCCGAACGGCACCTGGAGAAGGGCCGAGTCGTGATCTTTGGCGCCGGCGCCGGCATGCCGTACTTCTCCACCGACACCGCCGCGGCCCAGCGCGCTCTGGAGATCGGCTGCAACGTGCTGCTGATGGGCAAGAGCGGCGTGGACGGCGTGTATGACGCCGACCCGAGGACCAGCCCTCACGCGGTCAAGTTCGACACCATCAGTTACGACGAGGTGCTCAGCCGGGGGCTGCAGGTCGCCGACGCGACCGCGTTCAGCCTGTGCCGCGACAATGGGATGCCGATCGTGGTCTTCGATCTCGCCGATGGCAACATCGCAAGGGTGGTCCGCGGCGAGAAGATCGGCACGCTGGTCGGGCCAGAGGACTGACAGCTCCGCCCCGCCCCCCGCCGTGACGCCAGAACCAGGAGATTGACGTGATCGACGAGACGCTCTTCGAGGCCGAGGAGAAGATGGAGAAGGCGGTCACCGTCCTGCGCGACGACCTCACCAGCCTCCGCACCGGCCGGGCGGCGGCGAGCAGCTTCGCCCGCATCAACGTCGAGTACTACGGCGCCATGACCCCGCTGCCTCAGCTGGCATCGGTCAGCACCCCGGAAGCCCGGATGGCCGTCATCAAGCCCTACGACGCCAGCCTGCTGCAGGCGATCGAGAAGGCCATCCGAGACAGCGACCTCGGCGTCAACCCGGGCAATGACGGCAACCTGATCCGGGTGCTGTTCCCGCAGCTCACCGAGGAGCGCCGCCGCGAGCTGGTCAAGGTCGCCAAGAGCAAGGGCGAGGACGGCAAGGTCTCGATCCGGGCGGTGCGCCGGCACGCCAATGACACCTTCGCCAAGCTGGTCAAGGACAGCGAGGTCGGTGAGGATGAGGCGCGCCGTGCCGAGGTCGAGCTGCAGAAGCTGACCGACAAGTACGTGGCGGCCGTGGACGACCTGGTCAAGCACAAAGAAGCCGAGCTCCTCGAGGTCTGATGACCGACCGCGACGAACCGCCGGCCGCCGAGCCGGCGCAGCCCGCCTCGGCCGGTCGGCACGGGGGAGGCTCCGGAGTCTCCGCCGCGGAGCTGATCGCCCGCTCGCGGGCATCCGCTCCGGTGGACGGTCAGCGGACGCCACGTTCGGCCCGCCGTGCCAGCCGGGACGACCCGCCCGCGCCGCAGGACGGCCCGCCGACCGCCGACTCAGTCGCACCCGCGAGCCCGGCCGCACCAGCGGCCTCCGCGAGCCCGGCCGCACCGGCCGCCTCCGCGAGCCCGGCCGCACCAGCGGCCTCCGCGGACCGACCCCTGCGCGTCGTGGAGGCCCTGCGCTCCGGCGGCTCGGGCAAGCCCGCCCGCGGTGGCCTCGCGCTGGTGGACCCCCACAGCGCAGACCATCCGGTGGGCACGCCGGCGCCCGGCGCGGCTGAGGCAGGCGCCTCCCCAAGCCCCCAGGGCCGGCATCCGGTCGCCGTGATCGCCCTCGACACGCCCCCGTTCAGCACTCCGGAGATAGCCAAGCCGCCGCGCAAGTCCCGGTCCGGACGCGACCTGCCCGCCGCTATCGGTGTCGGAGCGGCCCTGGCCCTGCTAGTCATCGGAACGCTGGCTCTCTACCGTCCCAGCTTCGTGGTGCTGCTCAGCATCGCGGTGGCTGTCGGGGTGTATGAGATGGTGGCCGCGGTCGGCACCGTCGAGGCGCGTCCGCCGCTGGTGCCGCTGCTGGCCGGGGTGCTGGCGATGGAGGCGGCAGCCTGGTTCCGCGGCCCGGACGGCTTGGTCGGGGCGTTGCTGCTGACCGTGCTGGGCTTGACGATCTGGCGGCTCGCCGACGGGGCGGCCGGCTACCTGCGAGACGTGGCGACCGGCAACCTGGTCGCGCTCTACATCCCGTTCCTGGCCGGCTTCGCCACCCTGATGGCCCACGCCGACGACGGCGCCGCCCGGGTCATCCTGTTCATCCTCACGGTGGTGTGCTCGGACACCGGTGGCTACGCGGTCGGCGTGCTGTTCGGCAAGCACCCGATGGCGCCCACCGTGTCACCGAAGAAGTCCTGGGAGGGTTTCGGGGGCTCTGTGCTGGCCGGCAGCGCCGCCGGCGTCCTGATGATGGTGTTCTGCTTCCACCAGCAGTGGTGGCAGGGAGCGCTGTTCGGCGTTGCGATCGTGGCCACCGCGACCCTGGGTGATCTGGGCGAGTCGATGATCAAGCGCGATCTCGGGCTCAAGGACATGGGCAAGCTGCTGCCCGGTCACGGCGGCGTCATGGACCGGCTGGACTCGCTGCTGCCGTGCGCCCCGGTGGCCTACTTGCTGCTGGCCGCGTTCCTGCCCGGCTGAGGCCTGCTCTCGGCGATCGCGCTCACCGGCGTGGGTCGCCACCGCACTCGTGCGCCAGGACCCCGCGGCCATGGGATGATGGAACACCTGATGACCTCGCTTCCACTGATCTTCGACACCCCGCGCAAGGCGATGCCGCCGCGCCATCTCGCCGACCTCTCGCCGGCCGAGCGCCGCAGCGCGGTGACCGAGCTCGGCGAGAAGGCGTTTCGCGCCGACCAGCTGTCTCGGCACTACTTCGGCAGGCTGGAGAACGACCCGGCGGCCATGACCGACCTGCCCGCGGCGGTCCGGGACCGGCTGAGCTCGGCGTTGCTCCCGCCGTTGCTGACCGAGGTGCGTCACGTCGAGACCGACCAGGGAACCACCCGCAAGACGCTGTGGCGGCTGCACGACGGCACCCTGGTCGAGAGCGTCCTGATGCGTTACCGCGACCGGCTCACGGTCTGCATCTCCAGCCAGGCCGGCTGCGGCATGGCCTGCCCGTTCTGCGCCACCGGCCAGGGCGGCCTGAGCCGGAACCTGTCCACCGCCGAGATCGTCGAGCAAGCGGTGGCCGCCGCCCGGGTGGCAGCCGCGGGTGAGCTGCCCGGCGGGCCGGTGCGGTTGTCCAACGTGGTGTTCATGGGGATGGGGGAGCCGCTGGCCAACTACCAGCGGGTCGTGGCGGCCCTGCACCGGCTCATCGACCCCGCCCCGGCCGGTCTGGGCCTGTCCCAGCGGTCGGTCACGGTCTCCACCGTCGGCCTGGTGCCGGCCATGGGCAAGCTCGCCGACGAGGGGCTCAACGTCACCCTCGCGGTCTCGCTGCACGCTCCGGACGACGAGCTGCGCGACACCCTGGTGCCGGTGAACACCCGGTGGAAGGTTCGCGAAGTGCTCGAGGCGGCCGACGCCTACGCCGCGCGCACCGGGCGCCGGTACTCGATCGAGTACGCGATGATCCGCGACATCAACGACCAGCCGTGGCGAGCCGACCTGCTCGGCACCCTGCTGTCGGGCCGGCTGGCGCACGTGAACCTCATACCGCTCAACCCCACCCCGGGCTCGAAATGGGACGCCTCGCCCAAGCCGGTCGAGCAGGAGTTCGTGGCCCGATTGACCGACCACGGCGTCCCGGTGACTGTCCGCGACACCCGCGGCCAGGAGATCGACGGCGCCTGCGGCCAGCTCGCGGCGCTGGCCTGATCGGCCGAGAATCCCCGGCTCGCACGTGATTACCCCGCGCTGATGTCCGCGAACCCGCGTGCGGCTAGGTACGGTTCGGGGATGGCAGATCCGAACACGCAGGTGCACGGCCTGGTGCAGCTCGGGATGACGCGCTATGAGGCGAAGGCGTACCTGACGCTGATCCAGCGAGAGAGCTACGCCGCGTCCGAGCTGGCCAACGAAGCCGGCATCCCGCGACAACGCATCTACGACGTGCTCAACAGCCTGGTCTCGCGCGGGTTGGCCCGCGACTGGCCGGGACCGGTGACCAGGTACGCGGCAACCGATCCCGAGGCGGCTGTCGAGCGGCTGCTGGCAGTGCAGCGTCAGGCCCTGGCCGGCCTGGAGTCGCACTCCACCGATCTGGCGTCCCAACTGCGCGACACCTGGTCCGCCGGCCGGCAGGAGACCGCGCCGCTGGACTACGTCGAGGTGCTGCGCGATCCAGGCATGGTCGGCGCCCGGTTCCGGGACCTGCAACGGGAGGCCGAGCGGTCGCTGCTGACCTTCTCCAAGTCCCCGTACGCGATGCCTAACAACCCGCTGGGCCTGGAAGCGACCCGCCGGATCGTGCAGGCCGGCGGCGACGTCCGCTGCATCTACGAGCCGAGCATCCTCGACGACCCCGAGGTGGTCGCCGAGATCCTGGAGTTCATCAAGGCAGGTGAGGGCGCGCGGGTGGCCGAAGAGGTGCCGATGAAGCTGTGCCTGGCCGACGGGCACCGGGCGCTGTTCTCGCTGACCGACCCGATCGCGGGAGCCCTGACCTCGACCAACATCCTGGTCGAGCACACGGCGTTGACCAGCAGCCTGCAGTGCGCCTTCGAAGCGATCTGGGCGATCGGAGAGCCGTTCGAGGCGGCCCTGGAACGCCGCACCCGGTCCTCGGCCTGACCTCAGGCAGCGGCGCGCAGTGGCTCAGCTGTCTGGTTGCAGTAGCCGCCGCACCGAGGGCGGCGCCTCGATTCCCGGCCGCAGGTCCGGCGCGTCCAGCGCTGCGGTGTAACGGCTGACCAAGGGCAGGACACCGGCCCAGGCCGGTCCCGCCACGTCCTCGGCCGGGTCGGCCGGCTGGCCGCCGGCGACCTTGACGCTCCAGTCCTCGACGTTCATCCGCAGCACCAGGGTGGCGGCCAGCTCCTTCGCGCTCGGCCGGCGCACCTCGGCGACTCGGCCGGGGATCAACGCCTCGGTGATGGCGTCCAGAGCGGTCAGCTTCGCCTCGCCCTCCAGCGCGACGCAGCGGCCGAACAACACCGCGCTGCGATAGTGCATCGAGGACTCGAAGGCCGACCTGGCCACCAGCAAGCCATCGACCGCGGTCACCGCCAACGACACCGGGATGCCGGTCGCAAGCAGCCGCAGCCATCGCGACCCGGTCGAGCCGTGCAGCAGAACGTCGGAGCCGTCGAGGCCGACCGCGGTCGGCAGCACGAACGGCTGGCCGTCCTCGGTGACGAAGCCGACGTGCCCGACCGGGACGTCGGCGAGCAACTGGCGCAGCACCGCCTGATCGGCGCTGACCCGGTCGGCCATCCGGCTGGGCCGTACCCGCTCGGGCCGGCTCTGCGGGTGCTCGGTCATCTCAGTCTCCTGGCTCTTCGCGCGAGCGCTCATCGGTCGATGAGGTCCGCTCCTCGGCGCTGTCGCGCCTGCGATGCTCCCTCATCTGGCCTCCTGGCTCTTCGCGCGAGCGCTCATCGGCCGCACCTTCGGCCCTCGCCGTTTCCAGCCTGCCAGCCGAGCACGGCTGTCGGCGCCGGACGGTAACTTGAAGCCGTGACGACAGCCGATGACCACTCACCGGACAGCCCCGAGCTGACGGCCGCTCGGCAACGCCATGCCGAGCTGTCCGAGCAATTGTCCGACGCCGCCTACCGGTACTACATCGCCAACGCGCCGACCCTGTCCGACGCCGACTACGACTCGCGGATGCGTGAGCTGCAGGCTATCGAGGACCGCTTTCCCGAGCTGCGCACACCGGATTCTCCGAGCCAACGGGTCGCCGGTGACTACTCCTCGCAGTTCGCCGCGGTCGATCACCTGGAGCGGATGCTGTCGCTGGACAACGCCTTCACGGCCGACGAGCTGGCTGCCTGGCTGGTGCGGGTGGAACGTGAGATCACCACACCCGAGTTCCTGTGCGAGCTCAAGGTCGACGGCCTGGCGATCAACCTGGTTTACGAGCGCGGCCGGCTGACGCGGGGCGCCACCCGGGGCGACGGCCGGACCGGCGAGGACGTGACCGGCAACGTCCGGACGATCGCCGCGATCCCGGACCGGCTGACCGGCGCCGACGTCCCCGACGTCATCGAGGTGCGCGGCGAGGTCTACTTTCCGCTGACGGAGTTCGCGAGCCTGAACGCCCGGCTGGTGGCCGAGGGCAAGGCGCCCTACGCCAACCCGCGCAACACCGCCTCGGGCTCGCTGCGTCAGAAGGACCCGCGGATCACCGCCAGCCGCAAGCTGGAGATGGTGGTGCACGGGGTGGGCCACGTCCAGGGCGGCCCCAGGGTCGAGCGCCAGTCCCAGTGGTATGAGCACCTGCGGCGGTGGGGGCTGCCCACCTCGGCGCGCGCCAAGGTGGTGTCCTCGCTGGCCGAGGTCTCTGAGTACATCGAGCACTACGGCGAGCACCGTCACGATGTCGAGCACGAGATCGACGGGGTGGTGGTCAAGGTCGACTCGCTGTCGATGCAGCGCCAGCTGGGCTCGACCAGCCGGGCGCCTCGTTGGGCGATCGCCTTCAAGTACCCGCCTGAAGAGGTCAACACCAAGCTGCTCGACATCCTGGTCAACGTCGGGCGCACCGGCCGGGTCACCCCGTTCGGGCGGATGGAACCGGTGACCGTGGCCGGCTCGGTCGTCGAGATGGCCACCCTGCACAACGCCAGCGAGGTGGCGCGCAAGGGCGTGCTGATCGGTGACACGGTGGTGCTGCGCAAGGCCGGTGACGTCATCCCGGAGATCCTCGGCCCGGTGGTGGCGCTGCGCGACGGCTCTGAGCGGCCTTTCGTGATGCCCACCCATTGCCCCGAGTGCGGCGCCGAGCTGCGTCCGCAGAAAGAGGGCGACGCCGACATCCGCTGCCCCAACCAGCGGTCCTGCCCGGCCCAGTTGCGTGAGCGGCTATTCCATGTCGCCGGCCGCGGCGCCTTCGACATCGAGATGCTCGGCTACGAGGCGGCCGTGGCCCTGCTCAAGGCCGGTCTGGTGGCCGATGAGGGCGACCTGTTCTCGCTGACGGCTGATGACCTGGCGCGCTCGGACTTCTTTCGCCGCAAGGACGGCGAACTCGCCGCCAACGCCAAGAAGCTGCTCGACAACATCCAGGCGGCCAAGACCCGGCCGCTGTGGCGCGTGCTGGTGGCGCTGTCCATCCGGCACGTCGGGCCGACCGCCGCGCGGGCGCTGGCCGCCGAGTTCGGGTCGATCCAACGGATCCAGGCCGCCTCTGCCGAGGAACTGGCCGCCGTCGAGGGTGTCGGCATGACCATCGCCGAATCGGTGCACGAGTGGTTCGCCGTCGACTGGCACCAGGAGATCGTCAAGAAGTGGGGCGAGTCCGGGGTCAGGCTCGAAGAGGAGCGGGTGATCGACACCAGCCCGAAGCCGTTGGCCGGCCTGGCTGTCGTGGTGACCGGATCGCTGGAGAACTACAGCCGCGATGAGGCCGCTGGCGCGATCGCCAGCCGTGGCGGCAAGGCCGCAGGCGGGGTCTCGAAGAAGACCGCGTTCGTGGTGGTGGGTGACACCCCCGGCAGCAAGTACGCCAAGGCCGTCGAGTTGAAGGTGCCGATCCTGGACGAGGACGGCTTCAGGGTGCTGCTCGAGCAGGGCCCCGAGGCCGCCACCGCGCTCGCCCGGATCGGCGACTGAGCCCGGATCGGCGACTGAGCAAGGATCGGCGACTGAGCCCGGATCGGCGACTGAGCGAGGATCGGCGACTGAGCGAGGATCGGCGGCTGAGCGAGGATCAGGAATCGATGCTCAGGACGGAGTCGGGTCGAGCACGGTCGCCGCGATCGAGGCCAGGTGCGACAGCCGGATGATCTCACTGGCCAGCCAGCGCAGCGCCGGCCGGCCAACGAGGATCGCATTGCCGCCAAGCGGCGCCACCGCCAACTCGGTGCCCAAGCTCGCCCAGCTCTGCGGGGCCCAGGCCTCTTCGGCGTCCAGCGCGCGCGAGGGGCTTGGCGGCCACCAGGGCGTCGGCAGGGTGTCAAGCTCGGGGGCGGCCGCGCTGCGGGCGAGCACCACCGAGGCGCCGTCCTGGCTCGGGGCCTGCAGCACCAGGGCCCAGCCTGAGCGGAACAGCCGGCAGACCCCGTCGGCCAGCACGACGGAGGCGTCCTCGGCGCTGATGGCGAGCTTCTCCAACAGCTCCAGCTCGCGGAACGGGTCGATCACCCCGGCGTACGGTCGGATCGACTCGACCCGCACGCCTGGCACGCTGGCCGCGGCGGTGATCAGCGAGTCGGCCAGCTTGTCCGGAGGCAGCTCGACCACCAGGTCATCGGTCGCCTGACCGCCCGAGCGCTCGACGATGTCGACGCTGAGGATGTCGCCGCCGGCATGGCCCAGCGCCGAGGCGACCGCGCCGAGCGCGCCCGGGCGGTCGGGCAGAACCACGCGTATCAGGTAGGACACCCGCCTAGTGTGCCGTGCCCAGGTGTCCTGGGGGTTACCCGCGCCGTGCCGATCAGGTGCGAACGCTGCTGCGCAGAGGCAGCCGCTGGAGCCGGTGGCGGGGCAGGTCGGTGTCCGGGCGGTGGAGCTCTAGACTCTGCAGTCGTGTCCGACGATCGATCGACCCTGACCCGCGACGAAGTCGCGCACCTGGCCCGGTTGGCCCGGCTGGCGGTGACCGAGGACGAGCTGGACCTGTTCGCCGGCCAGCTCGATGTCATTCTCGGCTCGGTGGCCCGCATCGGCGATGTCGCCGCCGCCGACATCCAGCCGACCTCGCACGCGGTGCCGTTGCGCAACGTCCTACGTCCAGACGTCGTGGTCGCCTCGTTGCCCCGCGAGTCGGTGCTCGCCGGCGCCCCCGCGGTGGAGGACGACCGGTTCCGCGTTCCGCAGATCCTGGGCGAGGAGGAGTAGTGGCCGAGCTCATCGAACTCAGCGCCGCCCAGACCGCGGCGACGATCGCCGCCGGGGAGGCCAGCGCGGTCGAGGTCGCTCAGGCCCACCTGGACCGGATCACCGACGTGGACTCCCAGGTCAAGGCCTTCCTGCATGTCGACACCGCAGGCGCTCTGGCCGCGGCCAAGGCGGTCGATGACCAGCGTCGGGCAGGCCAGCCGCTGGGTCCGCTGGCAGGCGTCCCGCTGGCCATGAAGGACGTGGTGGTCACCAAAGGGCTGCCGACCACCTCGGGCTCGAGAATCCTGCAGGGCTGGATCCCGCCCTATGACGCGACGGTGACCCGCCGGGTCCTCGACGCCGGCATCGTGATGCTGGGTAAGACCAACATGGACGAGTTCGCGATGGGGTCCTCCACCGAGAACTCGGCCTATCACGTGACGCGCAATCCCTGGGACCTGTCCCGGGTGCCGGGCGGCTCGTCCGGCGGCTCCTCGGCGGCGGTGGCGGCCTTGCAGGCGCCATTGGCGATCGGCACCGACACCGGCGGCTCGATCCGCCAACCGGCCGCGGTCACCGGCATCGTCGGTCACAAGCCCACCTATGGCGCGGTCAGCCGGTACGGCCTGATCGCCTTCTCCTCCTCACTCGACCAGGCCGGGCCGTTCGGCCGGACGGTCCTGGACACCGCCCTGCTGCACGAGGTGCTGTCCGGTCACGACCCCTTGGACTCGACCTCGATCCCACAGGCCGGCCCCGACGTGGTGGCCGCGGCACGCGAGGGCGCTCGGGGCGATCTGACCGGCGTCCGGATCGGCGTCGTGAGCGAGTTGACCGGCCTCGGCGGCGGCTATCAAGAAGGCGTGCTGGCAGCCTTCCGCGAGGCGGTGCTCACCCTGCGGTCCCTCGGCGCCGAGATCGTCGAGGTGTCCTGCCCGCACTTCGACTACGCGCTGGCCGCCTACTACCTGATCGCTCCCAGCGAGGCGTCTTCAAACCTGGCCCGCTTCGACGCGGTGCGCTATGGCCTGCGGGTCGGCGATGACGGCGACCACTCGCTCGAAGAGGTGATGTCGCTGACCCGCGAACGCGGTTTCGGGGCAGAGGTGAAGCGCCGCATCATGATCGGCACCTACGCGCTGTCCTCCGGTTACTACGACGCCTACTACGGGCAGGCGCAGAAGGTCCGCACCCTGATCGCCGAGGACTTCACCCGCGCGTTCGGCCAGGTCGACGTGCTGGTCTCGCCGACCTCGCCGTTCGTGGCCTTCGGTGTCGGCGAGCGAGTCGAGGACCCGATGGCGATGTATGTCAACGACCTGTGCACGCTGCCTGCCTCGCTGGCCGGCACTCCCGCGATCTCGGTGCCGTGCGGGCTCTCCGACGAGACCGGCCCGGCCTTGCCGGTCGGCCTGCAGATCATGGCGCCGGCGATGGCCGACGACCGCTGCTACCGGGTGGGAGCCGCCTTCGAGGCGGCTTACGTCGCCAGTAACGGCCCGATCCTCAAGGGCGCTCCCCGGCTTGACGTGGTCGGGGCCGGCGCGGAGGGAGCAGCGCGATGACCCAGACCCTGGACCCCGCCTACGACGACGTCCTGACCAGGTACCAGCCGGTGTTCGGCCTGGAGACCCACGTCGAGCTGAGCACCGCCTCGAAGATGTTCTGCGGTTGCTCCACCGTCTTCGGCGCAGAACCCAACACCCACACCTGCCCGGTGTGCCTGGGCATGCCCGGGGCGTTGCCGGTGGTGAACGCCGCCGCCATCGAGTACGCGATCAAGATCGGCCTGGCGCTGAACTGCACGATCGCCTCGTGGTGCCGGTTCTCGCGCAAGAACTACTTCTACCCGGACATGCCGAAGAATTACCAGATCTCCCAGTACGACGAGCCGATCTGCGGCGAGGGCCACCTCGACGTCGAGGTCGACGGCCGGCTGGTGCGAATCGGCATCGAGCGGGTGCACCTTGAGGAGGACACCGGCAAGAACACCCACGTGGGGGGCGCGACCGGACGCATCCACGGCGCGGACTACTCGCTGGTGGACTTCAACCGCGCCGGGATCCCGCTGGTCGAGATCGTCACCAAGCCGGTCGAGGGCGCCGGTGCGATGGCGCCGGAGGTCGCCCGGGCCTACGTGGCAGAGCTGCGTGACATCCTGCGCACCCTCGGGGTCTCCGACGTCAAGATGGAGCAGGGCAGCCTGCGCTGTGACGTCAACACCTCGCTGTCACCGGTCGGCTCGGCAGAGTGGGGCACCCGGACCGAGACCAAGAATGTGAACTCGCTGCGCAGCGTCGAGCGGGCGATGCGTTCGGAGATGATCCGGCAGGCCGGCATCCTCGACGCCGGTGGCCGGATCAAGCAGGAGACCCGGCACTTCCAGGAGACCACCGGTCAGACTCGGTCCGGGCGCAGCAAAGAAGAGGCCACCGACTACCGCTACTTCCCCGAGCCCGACCTCGTTCCGGTGGCGCCGGACGCCGACTGGGTCGCCGAGCTTCGCGCCGGCCTTCCCGAGCTGCCCGCCGCCCGCCGGACCCGGCTGCGTGCCGAGCTCGGGCTGAGCGCTGAGGAGCTGCGGTCACTGGTCAACGCCGGAGCGGTCGATGCCTTCGCCGACACCGTCGCGGCCGGCGCGCCGGCCGCTGAGGCGCGCAACTGGTGGCTGGGCTATCTCTCTCAGCTGGCCAACGCGCGCGAGGTCGAGGTGTCGGCGCTGGCGATCACGCCGGCGCAGGTCGCCAAGGTCATCGAGTTGGTCGGCGCCGGCACGCTGTCCACGGCGCTGGGCCGGCAGGTGGTGGCCGCGGTGCTGGAGACCGGGACCGAAGTCGAGCAGGTGATCGCTGACCGCGGCCTGGCGGTGGTGTCAGACACCACCGCGCTCACCGAGGCCGCCGACGCCGCGATCGCGGCCAACCCCGACATCGCCGAGAAGGTGCGCGGCGGCAAGCTGCCGGCGGTCGGCGTGCTGGTCGGCTCGGTCATGAAAGCGACTCGGGGCCAGGCCGACGCGGCCACCGTCAAGGCCATCCTGTTCGAACGGCTCGGCGTCGTCGCGCCCTCTGACTGACCGCCGCCGCGTGATCCTCGTCTCCGATGAGGCCGTTGCGGTCTCACGCTGAGGGCAGCCCGCTCCTTCCCCGCGAGTGAGGCCACCGCCTGCCCGGCTCCAGGCACGAGTCGGGCGCCGGGCGGGGCGCGCTGCCGCATGAGAAGACCAATTCGCATTCAAAAGCCCTAATTCGGGCTCCTCGCACTGCAGCCAGTAAAGGCATAGGGCGCAGACAGTGTTGCTCGGATCACAAATTGCCAAAATGACGGGCAATGTGCTTTCATCTTTCGTACCTAAGGCCTCTTCGTAATAGTTCGCCTCATCCGCCAGTAGGCGGATGAGGCTTTATCAATGATCGATTTGTCACATATCCGGACAATTAGTTAACCGGCGCACTTATGCGCCTGGTGTCCGGCGGCCGGCACCGAACCGATGTGGAGTCCCGAACCTATGAAGTCCTCGACCAGCGCTGTTCCGTCTGTCCCAGACCGTGAGCAAGCCTCACTGCTCATGCACCCGCACCAGGACCCGTCTGGAACCTGGGAACGTCTCGCGGTTGACTTCTTCCGCGAGCGCATGTTGAGCGACGACGCTCTCTTTCCCTGCATCTTCGGAGTCGACGCCGTTCGCAGAGGCACCCTTCGCTACAGCTTCATCCCGGCGGGAGAGCAGCGGGTCGCGACGCTGGCCAGCGCTCTGCGGGAGTTCACCGCCATCGCCGAGTCGTTGGGCATCCGCACTTCCCTGGTGTGCTTCTTCGATTTCGAGCCCGGTGTGGACTCACTCGAGGAGTATCGCCAGCACTTCTGGAGCCTCTTGGCCGAGGTCCAGGCCAATGACGTCAGCGAGTGGCCAGAGGGAATCTCTGACGACCCTCAAGAGTCGACCTGGGAGTTCTCGTTCAACTCCACACCCATGTTCGTGGTGGCCAACACCCCGCACCATCACCAGCGCCGCAGCCGGTATTCGGAGTACTTCACGGTCACCTTTCAGCCGCGCTTCGTCTTCGACGACCTCAAGGCAGGCACGCCGACCGGGGACCGCGCCCGCAATGTCATCCGCCGCCGGCTGCGCGAGTACGACGCGGTCGAGCAGACGCCGTTGCTGGGCAGCTTCGGCGAGCCGGGGAACATGGAGTGGACCCAGTACTTCCTCGATGACGAGAACCAGCCGATCGACACCTCGCGCGGCTGCCCGATGGCACACGCGCGGCGGTCGTTGGCCGACAGCCCCCACGCGTGACGGGCGGGAGAACAGCCATGGGATCGCCTGTCATCACCACTGAGCCCGACGTCGCACTCGCCGAGCGTATCTCTCAGTTCCTGCCACAGCAGGGAAGTTTCGAGTACCAGCATGACCAGCCGGGCAAGACCCACAACTGGCACCGGCACAGCCTTAACGAGACCCTGTTCGTCGTCGACGGGAGCATGGAGATCTTCTGGCTGGACAGCGGCGCCGTCCGGCGGCAGACCTGCCCCCCGCGGACCAAGATCGTGCTGCCCGCCGACACCGTCCACGGCTCGACCGCTGGCCCGGACGGATGCAGCTACATCATCGCGCCGGAGGACGGGGCCACCGCGGTGACCAGGTTCCTTGACGCCGAGGAGCGTCCCGGAGCATGAGTTCCCGTAAGCGGCTGTTGCTCATCGGCAGTGGAGAAGCGGCCTTTCGCGAATACGCGCTGCGCTCGGTGTCGCAAAGGGCCGACATCGTGCTGGTGAACAAATCGGCGCCGACCTGGGAGGCGCCGTACTGCGTCGACTCGGTCGTCGTCGACCTCGACGACTTTCCTGCCGTCATCGAGCGGCTCGGGACCAGCGCCGTGGACGGGGTGCTCACCTACGACGAGCGCTACGTCGAACTGTCGGCCCAGTTGACCGAGCTGCTCCACGTGCCCGGGCCCTCGGTCGCGGCCGTGCGGGCTGTCAAGGACAAGAGCGAGCTGCGCGCGCTGCTCCAGCGCAACGACGTCGGCGCGATCGGGTTCGGTGTCGCCGACACGGTCGAGCAGGCCCGCGGCATCGTCGCCGAGATCGGCCTGCCTGTCGTCTTCAAGCCGCGTGCCCTGGGCGGCAGCGCCGGGGTCCGGATGGTGACCAGCCACGACCAGGTCGAATCCGCTTTCGAGAACGCCGTGTCGGCCCGGGTCGGCACGGTGCGCTCACGCTACGACGGCGTCCTGATCGAGGAGTACATCGACGGACCGGAACTGAGCGTGGACTCGGTGACCTATGACGGTGTCGTGACACCGCTGGTGGTGGCCGAGAAGGAGACTGGCCTAGACCCTTATTTTGAGGAGATCGGCCACATCGTCCCGCCGCGGTCGGAGCTGGAGCTTTCTGCTGAGGCCATCGAGCTCATCCAGCGCGCGCATGACGTCGCGGGGCTGAACAACGTGGTCACCCACACGGAGTTGCGGCTGAGTTCTCGAGGCGCGCGGATCATCGAGCTGAACGCGCGGCTCGGTGGCGACCTCATCCCCTATCTCGGACTGCTCGCCCACGGCGTGGACCTGGCCGGCGCCGCGGCTGATCTGGCCCTTGGCCTGGCCCCGGATGTGAGCCGCGCCGACAAGGGCGCCGCCGCGGTCCGTTTCCTCTACCCCGCCCATGACCTGCGGCTGCACTCGATCAGTCTGGGCAGCCCGATCAGCGACCTCGCAGGCCTGGACAGCTTCCTCCCGCTGTGCGAGCCGGACGAGGAGCTGTTGCTGCCGCCACGCGGGTACATGTCTCGAATGGCCGCGCTGGTGTGCCATGGCGACACCCGCGAACTCTGCCTGCAGGCGTTGGACAAGGCCACTGACGAGGTCATCGTCGAGTCGACCCCCCTGCAGAGTGAGCCGCCCGTATGACCTCTGTCACGAGCAGCGAGCAAGTACCTCGCTCGGTGTTACAGGTGGTGCTGCACACTCCCAGGCCGGTGCGGATCCTCATCTTCGGCATCTTCATCAGCCGGACGGGCTCCTTCTTCGCCACCTTCGCCACGCTCTTTCTCACCGACCGCGGATTCGCCACCGAGACGCTTCCAGCGGTGCTGGTCGCCATCGGCGTCGCCGGCATGGTGGGTTCACTCGCGGGCGGCTGGCTCGCCGATCACATCGGCCACCGCGCCACCCTGGTGCTGTCGATGCTGGCATCGGCTGCCGCAGTGGCGATGCTGGTCGTCTCACCGACCCGAGCGCTGATCGTGGTGGCCGTGTGCGCGGTGTCCTTGTGCACCCAGGCCTACACACCGGCGGCCTCTGCCCTGCTCATCGTCAACACCGAGCCAGCGGACCGGGTGCCTACATTCGCCTTCTTCCGCCTTGCCCTCAACGTCGGCTCCGCTCTCGGAGCGCTCATCGCCGGTGTCATCGCGACTCGGTCCTACACCATCTTGTTCATCGTGGAAGCGATCGCGTACGCCGCTTGCGCCCTGTTCATCTTCCTCGGCCTGCGGCATGCGCGACCTGAGTCAGAGCTGGCCGCTGCCCTGGAGGAGACGGGCGAGCAGGAGGCCGCCACCGAGGAGCCGCTGGCCACGCTGCCGCCCGCGCCGTCCTCGGCGAGGCACTTGCCGCCGTGGACGCTGTGCCTGCTGCTGTTCGGAGTCGCGGCGGTGTACGCGCAGTATCAGTCCACACTGCCGCTTCAGCTGGTCAGCCACGGCCACTCCACGGCCTTCTACGGCGCGCTGCTGGCCCTGAACGGACTCCTGGTGATCGTGTTCGAGCTGCCGATCAGCTCGGTGACTCGGCGGTTGCCGTGGGTGCTGCCTATCCTCGGCGGCGTCCTGTTGATGACGGCGGGCCTGGTGGTGGCCGCCATGGTGACGCTGGCAGCCGTCATCATCGTGGCGTTCATCGCCTTCACAGTCGGGGAGATGGCCTTTGCCCCCGTGGCCAATGCCGCCGTCGCCGAGCTGTCTCCCCCTGGCACCGAGGCCCGATACCAAGGCCTGCTCGCCACCGCGCAGAGCCTCGGTTTCTCGCTCGGGCCGGCCATCGGCATGAGCGTCTTCGCTCACTCACACGACGCCCTCTGGTTGGGCACATCCGTCCTCACCTGCGCCCTCGCAGTCGGCCTCTACGCAGTATGGAGAATCTCGCAGTGAAGTCTTATCTCAACCGCCCGGTGGTCCTGGTCCTGCGCAACTACCTGTTGATCCGCAATGACCACATCGAGGCGATGTTCCAGGCCGGCTTGGCGATTCACCTGCTGACCGATGAGAAGTCAACCCTTGACGACCCGCGCTACGCCTCGGTGCGAATCCTGGCGCCGGGCGCGTCGGCAGACGAGCTGACCGAAGAGATCCTGATCGCCCTGAAGAAGACCGGGGCGCCGTTCGCTGTCACGTTCTATGAGATGGACATCGTGTCGGTGGGGCAGGCCAATGCTCGCCACGGTGTCACCTGGAGCAGGCCAGAAGCCGACCGGATCGCACGGGACAAGTCACTGCAGCGAGCGCACCTGCTGGCACACCGGTTGCCGACGCCGTTGTCCATCAGGATCGGTGACTACAGCGACATCGACGCGGCGATGGCGCAGGTCGGCACGCCCTTCGTGGTCAAGCCGACCCGCGGCGCGGGAAGCTCGAACGTCGAACTGGTCGATGATCCCAAGCGCGCCCGGGAACTGCTCGATGAGATCCGCGGCATCGCCCACACCGGAGCCGAGCACTTCTACGACAACGGCTTCCCCGAGACCTGGGCACTGATCGAGGAGTACCTGCCCGGAGACGAGATCACCGTGGACGGCGCCGTCATCGACGGCAAGTTCGTGCTGGCCGGCATCAACACCAAGAGCTTTCCGAATCCTCCGTGTTTCGAGGAAGACCTCTACGTCATGCCCTTCGGTGACGCTGAGGCAGAAGCCAACGTCGACGGCCTCATGCAGAGGCTGGTGCAGACGCTGGATCTGCAGACCGCGCTGGTCAACGCCGAACTACGCCGCGGCGCCGACGGGGCCTTCCGGTTCGTCGAGTTCAGCACCCGGATCAGCGGCGGTCACGTCTACCGCAACATCCGGGACGTCCACGCGGTCGACCTGGTGGCCATCTTCTTGACCGCAGCGTTCGGTGACACCGAAGAAGCGATGGAGATGGCCGGCGCCCGGCATCCTGGCAGGGTCGCGACGTGCATCCGATTCATCTATCGCACCGGTGTCATCGAGGAGAACTCGGCCGGTTACGCCTTGCGGCATCCCAACTTCCGGGAGTACTACGCGATCAACGGTCGCGGTGACCACGTCTGGGCCGCGCCGCTGGGCTTCGAGCCGATCGGCCTGCTCGCGGTTCGCGGTCGCTACGACCCGGCGACTCACCCCGCGGCGATCGTTGAGACCGCGCTGGAGTGCGAGGCGGAGCTGAACGTCAAGTTGCGCCCGTTCGACTGACGGGGCCGCACCGGTCCGTGGCGGCTCACCGCAGGCGTCACAAGAGGCCAGCGGCGAGCCGCTGCCGATCAGCGGCGCCGTCGCATGTTCGATGAGCACGCGAGCCTCGGCCAGTCGGCCAGTCGGCCAGTCGGCCAGTCGGCCAGTCGTCAGTCGGCCAGTCGTCAGTCGGCCAGTCGGCCAGTCGGCGCAGCGGCCTCACCGGCGGTACTGGTCCACCAGACGTCCGCCCTCGGGCTGTCGACAGGCCGACGAGTCGGACATAAAGGGAAGGTGCCGTATAAAAGGCCCTAATGTGCGACGTTTTCTGTGTCTATTACTTGGACAGTAAATTAATATGATTGTATCTTTCTCATACACAAAGGCTCTTCCAAGCCGGATCCCCCATTTATCGCGAGTACAAGGAATGAGACATGCTTCCGTTGCAGGACGAGGTGGTCGATCGTGACCGCCCGGAGACGACTTTTCTTGCCTACCGCCGGGGTTACTCGCCTCCCAAGGACATGCGCTCGATCATCGCCGACGCGCACCGGACGCGCTGCGGGCTGACCCTCGCGCTCGCGGCGGTGGATCATGTCGTGGCGTGGCTGCTGGTCGCAGGGGCCACCTGGGCGGTGTTGGACGGCCCGATGATCCTCGGGGTGCTCGCCTCAGCCGTCGCGGTGGTCGCCATCGCGCGGCAGCTGCGCGCCCTGGAGTGCCTTGTGCACGAGAGCTCGCATTTCAACTGGAGCCGCTCACACCGGCGATGGAACGACGTGCTGGCCTTCATCCTCGCCGGAATGCCCACCGGAGCGCTGATCAGCGACTACCGCGCCAGCCACCTTCTGCACCACGGCCGGTTCGGCACGGCTCTGGACCCCGACCGGCAGCGCTACATCGAGTTGGGCCTGGAAGAGCTGCGGGTGCACTCGCGGCGGGTCATCGCCATGGACCTGCTCAAGCGACTGCCCAGCTACCAGAAGGGCTGGATCCGCTCGCTCGGCACCAGCCCTGCCTACCTTCTGCTTCCGCTGCTGTGGACCGTGGTCGCGGTGGCGCCCACGGCGCTGGTCTTCGGCCTGCCAGGGGCGTTGGTCGGGTCATTGATCTGGCTGGTGAGCTTCGTCGTGATCCTGCCGGTGGTCAGGTTGATCGGTGAGGCCTCCGAGCACGTCTATTCCGGAACCGACACCGTGTTCGACGCCACCATCTCCAACCTGGGCGCTTGGCAACGGCTGATAGTGCACCCGCACAACGACGGCTACCACACTGTTCACCACATGTGGCCGGGCGTTCCGCACCACGCGTTGCGCAAGCTGCACGAGGCGTTGGTCCAGCATGACCCCGATGGCTACGCGCGCCGCCTGCGCTATCGCACGCGTCTGCTGGAGACGCCCAGGAGCGGGATGGCGAAGCCGTAGGCCTTCGACGATGACCTAGCATGATCGGGTGCCCGTGACCTTCACTCTCAGCCGCGATGTCAGCACGAGTTTTCCCGAGGCCCAGGTCAGGCTGGTGACCGCGCGGGGGCTGCGCAACGAGAAGGTGTGGCCCGAGTCCGAGGCGGCGTTGAGCGGTCTGGAACACGACCTGGCAGCTGGCACGTGGTCGCCGTTCGGCGAGCAGGATCAGCAGATCCTGTCCTGGCATGAGGCCTATCGCAAGTTCGGGACGAACCCACGGCGGTTCCGCTCCAGCGTCGACGCCCTCAGCCGCAGGATGGCCAAGTCAGGTGTCCTGCCCCGGATCAACGGCGCGGTCGACGCGTACAACTACGTCTCCACCCGCTTCGGGACGCCGGCCGGCGCGTTCGACCTGAGCCGGCTGAGCGGCGAGGTGATGATCCGGACCGCCGTCGCCGGCGACAGCTTCACACCGCTGGGCGAGCCCGAGGTGGTGGAGGAGCCTCGGCCGGGAGAAGTCGTCTACGCCTTGGGCTCGCAGGTGCTCACCCGGCACTGGAATCATCGTGACTGCGACCAGACCAAGGTCGATGACGCTTCCAGCGACGTGGTGTTCGTCATCGAGCGAATCTCGGCCGAGGCGGTCCCTGACGATGTCCTGCAGTCAGCCCAGCAGTCGCTTGCTGAGTTGATCGCCGGGCACGCCGACTCGGTCTCGGCGTGCACCCTGGACGCCGATCATCCTGGTGTCAGCCTCGACTGAGTCTCAGATGATCGGGCTGGCCTCGCCGTCCGCCGGCGAGATCCGGATGACCCGGTCATCCTCGGCGATCGGCTTGCCGCGGCCGTCTCGGTTACGGGTGGTCAGCCACAGCGCCCCGTCAGATCCGGCCACCACCCCGGCCAGCCGGCCGTACTTGTCCCGCAGGCTGCTGTTGAAGGCCCCCGCGCTGCCGCTCCGGCTCACCTCGCTGATCGCGAGGGACTTGCCGGTCGAGGTGGCCACCACCAGCCGGTTGGCCGCCAGCGCGCAGCCGCCGCCACCGGCGCTGGCCGCTGGCAGCGTCTTGATCGGGGCCACCGAGGCGGGCCCGTTCCGAGGCCAGCCGTAATCGGCGCCGGCCTTGATGACGTTCACCTCGTCAGGTGAGGCCGCGGCGCCGGATGCGGCGGGCGTCGCGGCCGAGATCGCGATCCGCAGGCCCGATCGCGGGTCGACGCACAGGCCGTCGACGCTGCGCAGCCCCCGAGCGAAGATCGGCGAGCCGGGTGCGGGGTTGTCGGGCAGCGGCCGGCCGATGTCGCTGGTGCGCAGGATCTTTCCGGCCAAGCTGGTGGCCGAGGCCGCCAGCGCGGGCCGGCCTGCGTCGCCTGTTCCGGTGAGCAGGGCGCCGGTGGCGTCGAAGGCGATCCGGCCGGCGTTGCCGGTCCGGCCCTTCGGGATGCCGGCCAGGATCACCGAGGGTTGCGATCCGGGGGAGAAGTGCACGACCCGGTTGTCGGTGGCGGTGCTCAGGTAGGCATAGATCAGGCCGTCCTGTTCAAAGGTCGGCGAGATCGCCAGGTCCAGCAGCCCGCCGTCGCCGCTGCCGTCCACCCCGGCCAACCGCTGGATCAGGGTGACCGGCCGGCCGGCCACCGGCTGGACCCGATAGATCCGCCCGGTGGTGCGTTCGGCCACCAGCGCGGTGCCGTCGGGCAGCACCACCAGGCCGGTCGGCTGATTCAGCTTGCTCGCCACCACGCTGGGGTCGGTCGCCGGCGCAGTGGTCGAGGGCGACGGCCGTGGCGCCCCTGGCGTTGGGCTGGGACCGGATTGGCTGTCGGACTGCGACGGGGCGGGCAGCGCGGGCGGCGCGGGCAATTGCGGTCTCGGGTCGTTGCCGCCCGAGTAATTCAGCTGTGGCACCCACGTCGGTTCGCTGCTGGCCGCACTGCGGCCGCAGCCGGTGGTGAGGGTCAGCGCGAGAACAGCGGCGGCGACCGCTGAACGGGTCAGCACCGCTGAACG
Source organism: Jatrophihabitans sp. (assembly GCA_036399055.1). NCBI lineage: Bacteria > Bacillati > Actinomycetota > Actinomycetes > Jatrophihabitantales > Jatrophihabitantaceae > Jatrophihabitans > Jatrophihabitans sp. The sequence continues at coordinate 11,852 of DASWNX010000020.1, read as the reverse complement.
GGTGGGGACTGTGGGCGACACCGGTCCAGTCTGCCTGCTCCGGCGGCGACTGCGGGCATTGGGCGCTCAGCTCGGAGCGGACGCAGGCTAGTTTGGTGGCGTGAGACGAATGTGCTTGCCCTCCACCGCTGTCCGGGATCGCGCCATGGCTCTGGCCCGGCGGCAAGAAGAGCCCGAGCCTGAGCTGATCGAGATGCTCGCCGGCGCGGTGATCCATGACCCGGCCAGCACGCCGTCGGAGCAGCTGTCCGGCGTTCGATTCTGGGTTCCGGACTTCCTGAGGGGGGACCCGGCTGTCTACCGGACAGCTGTGCAGGCGATGCCTGAGCTGCAGGTGATCCAGGCTCAGACGGCGGGGGTCGATGTCCTGCTGCAGGTCGTGCCCGACGGCGTCGAGCTCTGTGACGCCCGCGGTGTGCACGGTTCGTCCACCGCTGAATGGGCGCTGACGGCGTTGCTGTCGCTGTTGCGGGAATTCCCCCGGTTCGAGCGGGCTCGCCAGCAACGCCGCTGGGACTACTCGATGACCGACGAGCTGGCCGGCAAGCGGGTGCTGATCATCGGCGCGGGCGATGTCGGCCAGCAACTTGCCCGCCGGATCACCGCCTGCGACGCAAGCCCGGTGTTCGTCGCCCGGACGGCGCGCGAGGGGGTGCACTCGGTCGCCGAGTTGCCCGATCTGCTGCCCGAGGCCGACGCGGTGGTGCTGATCGTGCCCAAGACCACCGAGACGGTCGGCATGGTCGACGCCGAGTTCCTGGCCGCGATGCCCGACGGCGCGATCCTGGTCAACGCCGCCCGCGGGCCGGTCGTGGACACCGCCGCTTTGCTGGCGGAGTTGACCTCAGGCCGGCTGCGGGCCGCCATCGACGTCGTCGACCCCGAGCCGTTGCCTTCAGACCATCCGCTGTGGACGGCGCCGAACCTGCTGCTGACTCCGCACGTCGCCGGCTCCGTGCTCGGTTTCGGCGACCGGTTCGCGGGGCTGCTGGTGCGCCAGTTGCACCGCTACCTGCGCCAGGAGCCGCTGCAGAACACGGTGAGCGGCCAGTACTGAGGCGGCTGGTCAGCCGGTGGCCGCCGCCGGATCGGGGATCCGGCCGGCGCCGGCCGCTATCAGGGGGTCGAGCCTGGTGCTGCGCACGCACGGCAGCTTCAGCTGGCCGCCGCCCGAGTCGACCGCGTACACCGCTCCGGAGCGGTCCAGGCGCAATCCGGCCAGCTCGTGCCAGCCGACCGTCTGAGAACCCAGCACGGCCCGGGCGTGCAGGCCCTGGTCATCGACCACGGTGGCGGTTCGGGCGATGTACAGCGCTCCCGCCAGCGGCAGCAGGTAGACCAGGGCCAGTGGCGGGGATTGCACCACCGCCGTGCAGCACAGCGCGGTGAATGCCACGATCAGATAGGCCAGGGCCGAATGCTTGATCACAGTGCGCGGCATCGCTGTCGTCATGGTTCACCAGCCTAGGTCGTAGGCTCGTGATCGTGACGACGGAGCAGCCCAGCAGTAAGCCACGACACCGCAAACCGCATTCCGGCGCGGTCACCGACGGCATCGAGCGAGCCGCCTCGCGAGGCATGCTGCGCGCGGTGGGCATGGGAGACGACGACTGGGACAAGCCGCAGATCGGGGTCGCCTCGTCCTGGAACGAGATCACCCCCTGCAACCTGTCGCTGAACCGGTTGGCCAAGCAGGCCAAGGTCGGAGTGCGGGGCGCTGACGGCTTTCCGCTGGAATTCGGCACCATCTCGGTGTCCGACGGCATCTCGATGGGCCATGAGGGCATGCACTACTCGCTGGTCTCGCGTGAGGTCATCGCGGACTCGGTCGAGACGGTCTTCCGCGCCGAGCGGCTGGATGGCGCGGTGTTGCTGGCCGGCTGTGACAAGTCGCTGCCGGGCATGCTGATGGCCGCTGCCCGGCTCGATGTCGCGGCGGTGTTCCTCTACGCAGGCTCGACGTTGCCGGGCAAGCTGCACGGCAACGACGTGACCATCATCGACGCCTTCGAGGGGGTTGGCGCCTGTCTGGCCGGAAAGATCACCCGTGACGAGCTGGACGAGATCGAGCGGGCCATCTGCCCGGGCGAAGGCGCCTGCGGCGGGATGTACACCGCCAACACGATGGCCTCGGCGGCCGAAGCCCTGGGCATGTCATTGACCGGCTCGGCAGCGCCGCCGGCGCCGGACTCCCGGCGCGACGCCTACGCCGAGCGCTCGGGCGAAGCCGTCGTGCGGCTGGTGGACGCCGGCGTCACCGCGCGCCAGATCCTCACCAAGCAGGCCTTCGAGAACGCCATCACGGTCGTGATGGCGCTTGGCGGCTCGACCAACGCGGTGCTGCACCTGCTGGCGATCGCCAGCGAGGCCGAGGTCGAGCTGAGCCTCGCCGACTTCAACCGGATCGGCGACAAGGTGCCGCACCTTGCCGACATGAAGCCGTTCGGCCGGTTCGTGATGACCGACGTCGACCGGATCGGCGGGGTCCCGGTCGTCATGCGAGCGCTGCTCGACGCCGGCCTGCTGCACGGTGATGCCCTTACCGTGACGGGACGAACGCTGGCCGAGAACCTGGAGCTGCTGGCGCCCCCGGCGCCCGACGGCGAGGTCATCCGGTCGATGTCCAGGCCGATCCACCGCACCGGCGGCATCACGATCCTGCACGGCTCGCTGGCTCCTGAGGGCGCGGTGGTCAAGACCGCCGGCTTCGACACCGACGTCTTCGACGGCGTCGCCCGGGTGTTTGACCGCGAGCAGGCTGCGATGGAGGCCGTGGCGACCGGCAGCCTGAAGGCCGGGGACGTCGTGGTGATCCGGTGGGAAGGCCCCAAGGGCGGACCGGGCATGCGCGAGATGCTGGCGATCACCGGGGCGATCAAGGGCGCCGGCCTGGGCAAGGACGTGCTGCTGCTGACCGATGGGCGGTTCTCCGGCGGCACGACCGGGCTGTGCGTGGGTCATGTCGCACCCGAGGCCGCGGTCGGCGGCCCGATCGCCCTGGTGGCCGACGGTGACCGGATCGTGGTCGACATCGCTGACCGGAGCATCGAGTTGCACGTGGATGAGGCAGAGCTGCGACGGCGCCAGGCCGACTGGCAGCCGCTGCCGCCGCGGTTTGACACCGGCGTGTTGCGCAAGTACGCCCGGCTCGTCGGCTCCGCGGCTCAGGGCGCCATCTGCTGATCAAGCCGGCTGATCACGGCCTGGCGTCTGGACGCGGTGCGCCTGCGCTGGCGCCTGAGATCCCGTTCAGGAGTCAAGGCAGCTGCGCGAAGTCCTGCGTGATCCACATCCGGCCCTGCGCCGGGTCGAGCAGCACGTCGATGCCGACTGCGTTCAAGGCAGGGGAAAGCAGGTTCTGCCGGCGGGCGCCGTCGAGGGGAGGCTCGGCAAGCATCGACTGCTGGGCAGCCAGGGCGCCGGCCAGGCTGAGTGCCTGCGTGCTGGCGACATTCTCGGCGGCGTAATCGCCGAGCACGCCCTGGTTGGCCTGACGGACCCCCAGCGCCGGCTCGTCGCCGACTCGCGACGCGAGCTCGTCGGCCTCGGCCATCTGGTGGTTGTGATCGGCGGCGCTGCGCTGCAGCCTGTCGCTCCAGCTCAGGGCGGGTAGTCCGATCTGCCGGCGGGCCTGGTTGAGGGCGCTGAACAGCGCTGCCGCCAGTGCGGCCTCGCTCGATCGGGTGTCCGGCGGGTCCGGAGCTGTGGTGCGCGGCGCGTGGGGCTGAGCGGTGGGTCTCGCGGCCGGCGCCGCTGGCGCTCCGGCCGGTGATGACGGGCCAGCGGCGGGCGCGGGGGTGCTCGAGGCGTTGTGGATCGGAACGATCACCGGCGCCGAGGACGCGTATCCGGCGGTGCTGTCGGCGGCCGAAGGGGCGGCCGAGGTCCGCGTCCGGGTTCGGGCTGGGCTGGGCAGGCTGAGCTGCCGGCTCGGCCGGGTGGTGTCACTGGCCGCGGGGGAGGTGACGCTGCGCTGGTCGCCCGGCAGCAGCACCGCGCCGGCGAAGGTCAGTGGTCGGCGAGGGCCGCCCGAACTTGCCATGGCGGCGACGGTGACGACGCTGACCGCGGTCGCGGCAATCGACAGCCACAGCGCTGGAGGCTGAACCGCTGGCATGCCCGGCATAGTGCCATGCCGAACTGCCGAAAGGCGGCAACGAATCGAGTTAAACCGTTACGTGCCGCGCCAATGCGGCCAATCGTCGGCACAGCCGTGCGAGCGGGGTTCACAAAGCCTGTGTCCCATTAGGCGAGACGACCGTCCCGAAAATTTTGAAACCCTGGAAAAACCCGGTGTAGGGTCGATGCTGTGCAGCGCCTCGTACTCATTGACTAGCGCGTCCCCGTCGGCCATAGCCGCAAGGAGACGCGCAGACCCTTCGTGCAACAGCACGAGGGGTTTTTTGTTGCCGGAACGGGAAGTCGGACGTCCTAGCAGTCCCTGACCCCAGGATCGCCAAGCAGGGCAAGCAGAACCGCCCGCCAGGAAGGAATCGAGCAATGACACCGACGCCGGCCTACGAACAGGTCACCGGAGCGCAGTCGCTGGTCCGGTCGCTGGAGGAGGTGGGCGCCGAGGTGGTTTTCGGCATTCCCGGTGGGGCGATCCTGCCTGCTTATGACCCGCTGTATGACTCCACAAGAGTCCGCCACATCCTCGTTCGCCACGAGCAGGGCGCTGGACACGCGGCAGAGGGTTACGCCCAGGTCACCGGGAAGGTCGGCGTCTGCATGGCGACCTCCGGCCCGGGCGCCACCAACCTGGTCACTCCGATCGCGGACGCCTTCCTCGATTCGGTTCCGATCGTCGCCATCACCGGGCAAGTGCCGTTTCCCGCGATCGGCACCGATGCCTTTCAGGAAGCCGACATTTGCGGGATAACGTTGCCGATCACCAAGCACAACTTCCTCGTGCAGCACGCCGAGCAGATCCCGCAGACCATCGCGGAGGCTTTTCACCTGGCTAACACAGGGCGTCCTGGCCCGGTGCTGGTCGACATCCCGAAGGACGTCCTGCAGAGCCAGACGGTGTTCGACTGGCCGCCGACCCTGGACCTGCCCGGCTACCGATCGGTGATCAAGCCGCATGGCAAGCAGATCCGCGAGGCAGCCAAGCTGATCGCCGGCGCCCGGCGCCCGGTGCTCTATGTCGGTGGGGGCGTGCTCAAGGCGCGTGCCACCGCCGAATTGGCGCAGCTGGCCGAGCTGAGTGGGATTCCGGTGGTCACGACGCTGATGGCGCGCGGGGCGTTTCCCGACTCGCACCGCCAGCACCTGGGAATGCCCGGAATGCATGGCACGGTGGCCGCCGTGACGGCGCTGCAGAAGGCGGATCTGCTGATCGCGCTGGGCACCCGTTTCGATGACCGGGTGACCGGCCGGCTCGACTCGTTCGCTCCGCACGCGACGGTGATCCACGCCGACATCGATCCCGCCGAGATCGGCAAGAACCGGGTCGCCGACGTTCCGATCGTGGGGGACGCCCGTGAGGTGATCGGCGACCTGGTCGCCGCGGTGCGTTCGGAGTACGCCGCCGGCAACCGTTGCGACCTGACCGGTTGGTGGAAGGAGGTCGACGGCTGGCGGCGCACCTACCCCCTCGGTTATGACGAGCCCGCCGACGGCAGCCTGGCGCCCCAGTACGTGATCGAGCGGCTAGGAAAGATCGCCGGTCCGGACACGGTGTTCACCGCGGGGGTGGGCCAGCACCAGATGTGGGCGGCGCAGTTCATCTCCTATGAGAACCCCTACACCTGGTTGAACTCCGGAGGCGCCGGAACGATGGGCTACTCGGTGCCGGCCGCGATGGGCGCCAAGGTCGGAGCCCCGGACGCCATGGTCTGGGCGATCGACGGCGACGGCTGCTTTCAGATGACCAATCAGGAGCTTGCGACCTGCGCGATCGAGGGCATCCCGATCAAGGTCGCGGTGATCAACAACGGCAACCTGGGGATGGTGCGGCAGTGGCAGACGCTGTTCTACGACGAGCGCTACTCCAACACCGAGCTGGGAACGCACCGGGCCGCGCACGGCGCCGAGTCGCGCACGCGCATCCCGGATTTTGTGAAGCTGGCAGACGCGCTCGGTTGCGTCGGCCTGCGGTGTGAGACGGCCTCCGAGGTCGACGCGACGATCGAGAAGGCGATGTCCATCGATGACCAGCCGGTGGTGGTGGACTTCACCGTGGGCAAGGACGCGATGGTGTGGCCGATGGTCGCCGCCGGCACATCCAATGACGAGATCATCGCCGCCCGCGGCGTCCGGCCCGACTTCGACTCCGGAGTGTGAACCCATGAGTGAGCATCGCGGCGAGGCACGAGCGCGGAGCGGAGCGAGTGCTGCGATGAGCGCTCGCGCGAAGAGCGGGTCAACGATGAGTGAGCATCGCGGCGAGGCACGAGCGCGGAGCGGAGCGAGTGCTGCGATGAGCGCTCGCGCGAAGAGCGGGCCGATGATCAATGAGCAGAGCGGGCGGAGATCATGAGCGTCCACACGCTGTCGGTGCTGGTCGAGAACAAGCCCGGCGTGCTGGCCCGGGTGTCAGGGCTGTTCAGCCGCCGCGGCTTCAACATCGAGTCGCTGGCGGTCGGACCCACCGAGCATCCGGAGGTCTCCAGGATGACGATCCTGGTGTCGGCCGAGGGCAACGCCCTGGAGCAGATCACCAAGCAGCTCAACAAGCTGATCAACGTGTTGAAGATCGTCGAACTGGAACCCGGACAGGCGGTGCAGCGCGAGTTGCTGCTGGTCAAGGTGCGGGCGGACGAGGGCAACCGCGGCGCGGTGCTCGACATCGTGGAGCTGTTCAACGCCAAGGTCGTCGACGTCAGCCCGGAGGTGCTCACGGTGGAGGTGATCGGCCCGCCGGCCAAGCTGGAGGCCACGTTGAAGATGATGGAGCCTTACGGGATCCGTGAGATGGTCCAGTCGGGCATGGTGGCCATCGGCCGTGGCCCGCGTTCGATGACGCAGACGGCGCTACGTGCGGTGGAGCGAGCCGGTTGACCGGGTGACCGGCGACATCGAGGACAATCAGCGCAGTCGGACACAGCGTGAGGTCGAACAGCAGAGCACCGAACAGCAGAGCACCGAAGAACGCAGCACCACAGCGGCCGTCGCCGGGACGGCTCGCCTCGAGGAGAGGGACGCCATTCCATGGCCGTGGAGATGTACTACGACGACACCGCCGACCTTTCGATCGTGCAGGGACGCACGGTCGCCGTGCTCGGATACGGCAGCCAGGGCCACGCCCACGCGCTGAGCCTGCGCGATTCCGGGGTCGACGTCCGGGTGGGGCTGCCTGAGGGCTCCAAGAGCTGGGGCAAGGCCGAAGACGCCGGGCTGCGGGTTCTGACGCCGGCCGAGGCCGCCGCCGAGGCCGATCTGATCATGATCCTGGCGCCGGACCACAAGCAGCGGGCGCTGTACACCGAGTCGGTCGAGCCGCATCTTCAGGACGGCGACGCGGTCTTCTTCGGCCACGGCTTCAACATCCGGTTCGGCTACATCAAGCCGCCGCTGAACGTCGACGTCGCGATGGTGGCCCCGAAGGGCCCCGGGCACCTGGTACGGCGGCAGTTCGTCGACGGCAAGGGCGTGCCGGTGCTGGTCGCCGTGGAGCAGGACGCCACCGGCAAGGCCTTCGAGCTCGCGCTGTCCTACGCCAAGGCGATCGGCGGCACCCGGGCCGGCGCGATCAGGACCACCTTCACCGAGGAGACCGAGACGGATCTGTTCGGTGAGCAGGCGGTGCTGTGCGGGGGCGCCTCCCAGCTGGTGCAGTACGGCTTCGAGGTGCTCACCGAGGCCGGCTACGAGCCGGAGATCGCGTACTTCGAATGCCTGCACGAGCTCAAGCTGATCGTCGACCTGATGTATGAGGGCGGAATCGCCAAGCAGCGCTGGTCGATCTCAGACACCGCCGAGTACGGCGACTACGTCTCGGGCCCGCGGGTCATCGACCCGCACGTCAAGGAGAACATGAGGGCGGTGCTCAGAGACATCCAGGACGGCTCCTTCGCCGCCCGTTTCATCGCCGACCAGGACGCCGGCGCTCCTGAGTTCAAGGCGTTGCGTGCCAAGGGCGAGCAGCATCCGATCGAGGAGACCGGACGCACACTGCGCGGCCTGATGAGCTGGGTGAACAGCGACGCCGACGCCGACTACTACGAGGGCACCGCCTCCCGTTGAACAGGAGCACTGATCAGCCATGAAGTTGGCGGTGATTCCCGGTGACGGGATCGGCGGCGAGGTCGTCGAGCAGGCGTTGGCAGTGCTGGACTCGGTGCTGCCCGGTGTCGAGAGGACCGGGTATGACCTGGGCGCGGCACGGTGGCGTCGCACCGGCGAGACGCTGCCGGACTCGGTGCTCGCCGAGTTGCGCCAGCACGACGCCATCCTGCTCGGCGCGGTCGGCGATCCGTCCGTGCCGTCGGGGGTGCTCGAGCGCGGGTTGCTGTTGCGGTTGCGGTTCGAACTGGATCACTACGTCAACCTGCGCCCGGCCAAGCTGCATCCGGGTGTCAGCACCCCGTTGGCAGGCCGGCCCGACATCGACTTCGTGATCTACCGCGAAGGGACCGAGGGGCCCTATGCCGGCAACGGCGGCACGCTGCGCAAGCACAGCCCCCACGAGATCGCCACCGAGGTGAGTGTGAACACCGCTTTCGGTGTGGAGCGCGTCGTCCGGGCGGCGTTCGACGGCGCGGCCCGGCGGCCACGCAAGCACCTGACCCTGGTGCACAAGAGCAATGTGCTCGTGCACGCCGGCGACCTGTGGCTTCGCACGGTTCACCGGGTAGCCGAGGAGTATCCCGATGTGACCGTGGCGTATCACCATGCGGACGCGGCGACGATCTACCTGGTCACCGACCCCGGTCGGTACGACGTGATCGTCACCGACAACCTGTTCGGTGACATCCTCACCGACCTGGCCGCGGCCATCGCAGGCGGAATCGGTTTGGCTGCGAGTGGAAACCTCAATCCCAGCCGAAGCACCCCGTCGATGTTCGAGCCGGTGCACGGCTCGGCCCCTGACATCGCCGGTCAGGCCAAGGCTGATCCGACCGCGGCGATCCTGTCGGTCGCGATGTTGCTCAGCCACCTCGGTCACGACGGGGCTGCGGCCAGGATCGAGGCGGCGGTGGCCGCCGATCTGAGCACACGTGATCCTGCCCGCCCGGGCAGCACCGGCGAGATCGGCGAGCGGATCGCGTCCGCTGCCGCCCACTGACCTGCCGTCACACCGTTCGGAGACCTCCCATGCTCAATGACGACTTTCATGTCTTCGACACCACCCTGCGCGACGGCGCCCAGCGTGAGGGCATCAGCTACTCGGTGGCTGACAAGCTGGCGGTGGCCCGGTTGCTGGACTCGCTGGGAGTGGGCTTCCTCGAAGGCGGCTGGCCAGGCGCGGTTCCCAAGGACACCGAGTTCTTCGCCCGGGCCACCAGGGGTGAGCTGGCGCTGCGGCACGCGACGCTGGTCGCCTTCGGCGCCACTCGCAAGGCCGGCGCCGCGGTGGCCGAGGACTCTCAGGTGCGGGCGCTGCTCGACAGCGGCGCCCCCGTCATCACGCTGGTGGCCAAGTCCGACGTCTGGCACGTCGAACGTGCCCTGCGCACCAGCAGGGCCGAGAACCTGGCGATGGTGTCAGACACCGTCGGCTACCTGACGGCGGCCGGCCGCCGGGTGTTCGTGGACTGCGAGCACTTCTTCGACGGCTACCGCCATGACCGCGACTACGGGTTGCGGGTGCTCGACGCGGCGGCGGGGGCGGGCGCCGACGTCGGAGTGCTGTGCGACACCAACGGCGGCATGCTGCCGATGGGCATCGCTGAGGTGGTGTCGGCGGTGTCGGCCCGCGCCGGCATCCGGCTGGGCATCCACACCCAGGACGACACCGGCTGCGCGGTCGCCAACACCCTCGCGGCGGTGGCCGCCGGAGTGACCCACGTGCAGGGCACAGCCAACGGCTACGGCGAGCGGGCCGGCAACGCCGACATCTTCTCGGTGATCGGCGGCCTGGTGTTCAAGATGGGCTTGGACGTGCTGCCGCCCGGCACGATCGCCGAGAGCGTCCGGGTGTCGCACGCGATCGCCGAGATCGCCAACCTGGCGCCGGACACCCACGCGCCCTACGTCGGCGGTTCCGCCTTCGCGCACAAGGCCGGGCTTCACGCCTCGGCGATCAAATCCGGCCCGGAGCTCTACAACCACCTGGACCCGGGGCTGGTCGGTAACCGTCAGCGGATCCTGATCACCGAGATGGCCGGCCGGGCTTCGGTCGAGTTGAAGTCCAGGGAGCTGGGTGTGGACGTGACCAGCCGCCCGGACGTGGTCAGCAGGGTGGTGGACCGGGTCAAGGAACGTGAGTCCGCCGGTTGGTCCTACGAGGCCGCCGACGCCTCCTTCGAGTTGCTGGTTCGTGAGGAGCTGCGCACCGCGCCCGTCCAGTTCACCGTGGAGTCCTACCGGGTGATCATCGACCGCAGGCAGGACGGCAGCGTGATGACCGAGGCGACGGTGAAGGTGCGTGCAGGTGATCGCCGGATGATCACCACCGCGGAGGGCAACGGCCCGGTCAACGCATTGGACCTGGCGCTTCGCTCGGCTCTGGAAGAGGTCTTTCCCAAGCTGGCCGACCTGGAGCTGTCGGACTACAAGGTCCGTATCCTGCCGGGCAAGCACGGCACCGACGCGACCACCCGGGTGCTCATCGAGACCTCGGACAAGACCGAGGAGTGGACGACGGTGGGGGTGCACCCCAACATCGTCGAGGCGTCCTGGCTGGCGCTGGCCGACGCGGTGCGGTTCGGCCTGCTGGAGCGCTGAGGTTCGGCGTGACTTGACTCAGCCCGCCGCGGGGGCGGGTGCGGCTCGGCTGGTCGGTTCGGCTCGGTTCCCGGCTGTTTACCCTTGTTTTATTGGCCTGTTCTCTTGCGGCCGGCGTTTTGTCAGACCCCACCCGTAGTGTCTGATGCGTGGACAAACTTACCGACGGCGTCACTTCGGCACCCCTTGCCGGCCTTGTCGATGAGCTGTCCTCCTACCTTGGCGACGTCTCGGCCGGCTTGTTCGGCAAGCTGACCGATGCCGACGTGCTGGCTGAGTTGCGGGAGTTCGAAGTGCTGCGGCGCCGGCTCGCGGTGGTCGATCATGCCTTGGTCGCCGAGCTAGGACGGCGCGCGCTGGCCGGTCGGTTGGTGCTGGGGTCCACGTCGGCGCTGCTGCAGGCCGCATTGCGGCTGTCGCCGCACGAGGCGCGCCAGCGAGTGGCCGCGTCGCAGGTCTGCGGGCCGCGGTGGGGGCTGACCGGTGAGCAGCTCGAGACGCTGTTGCCCGACGTGGCGGCTGCCCAGGCTGCGGGGGTGGTGTCTTCTGAGCACGCTCGGGTGATCGCCGCGACCCTTGATGAGCTACCCAGCTCGGTCGATCCGGCCGACGTCGCTGCCGCCGAGCAACAGCTGGTCAAGGCGGCGACCCAGCTGCGGCCCCGCCAGGTCGGGGTGGTCGGGCAGCGAATCCTGGCCCACTTGAATCCGGACGGCGTGCTCGCCTCCGATGAGGAACACGCTCGGCGCCGGTCGTTCGCGCTGATTCCCGAGGCCGATGGCAGCTACCGCGCGACCGGCCGGCTCACCCCGACCTGCGGCGCTCAACTGCTCGCCTGGCTCACTCCTCGATCAGCGCCGCGACCCACCGACGACGCCGGCCCGGACCCGCGCAGCCACGGCCAACGGATGCACGACGCGCTGGAAGACTTGGCCGCTCTGGCGGTGCGTCGCACCGAGCTGGTCGACTCTGGGGCGCCTGCCCAGGTGATCATCAGCATGACGGCCGACCAACTAGCC